>NZ_JBOICG010000552.1:0-18589 GCF_050739995.1 Pseudomonas sp.
GCACTCCATAGCCCAATCCAGATCTGGGTCAGACTCAAAGAACACGATGTTGTCTGAGAGTGAACCGGCGAACAGGCAGTCGTCCTGCATGACTGTCCCGATCTTGCCCCGGAACGTTTCGGTTCCCAGTTGTTGTAGATCACTCCCTGCCATGAGTATCCGGCCTTCGGTAGGCTGGAAGATACCCAGCAGCAAGCTAACGAGCGTACTCTTGCCGCTGCCCGAAGCACCGGTGACGGCCACCGACTCGCCTTGTGCGATATACATATCAACGCCATTGAGCACGAACGGCTCTTGGTCGGAATATCGGTACTTCACGCCTTTAAGCTCAATATCCACCGGGCAGGCAGGCCACGTTGCATTTGCTGATGTGCCGCGGCTTTCTTCCGGTGGGTGCATGACAATGTCAGCCAACCGCTCACCTTGCAGACGCAACATATAAAGCTCAAAAAGATGGTCGATCAAGTTCGCGACGCGGCTGACGAACTGATTTTTGTAAGCCATAAACGCGATCAATACGCCGACAGTGAACTGGTTATTCATCACCAAGGAGGCACCCAGCCCAATGGCAATCAGATTCTCCAAACCAAATATCAAACCGTTCAACTGCGTGTAGATCAGCTGCAACTTCTGCGTTCTCAACCCTGCATTGATCTGTTCTACCAGCAAGCCAAGCCAGGCAAGACGCCTTTCGTTCTGACGCTGGAACAGCTTGATCGGCCGCATACCACGCACCGTTTCAAGAAAGTGACTTTCCTGGCGGGCGGCGTGAACAATCTGTTCTTCACTAGCCCGACGCAACGGGTAGTACCACGCCCAGCGAACCATGGCGTACAGGGTCATCGCTGTGGCGGCTATGGCTGCCAGTAACGGGCTGTAGATAAACATGAGAATGAAAGTAGCGATGGTCATGAGACCATCGAGCACGGCAGAAAAGAACGCCGCTGTCAGGGTGCCCTGTATGACATCAACGGCACCGAAACGGGAAACGACATCCCCTAGATGCCGCTTTTCAAAATAGTGGATAGGCAGACGCAACAGATGACTGAATACATTGGCGCGCCATTGCACGCTCAATAGCGTGCTCAAATGCATCATGACCCAGGCCCGTATGGCGCTCACCATTTGCTGCATCAGCAACAGCAAGCCAAAGCCGATAATCAAAGTTGTCAACAGGTCACGATCTTGGGTGACCAGCACGTTGTCGAGCGTCCATTGCAGCAGGAAAGGACTGACCAGTGAGAACACTTCTAGCGCCAGCGCCAAGGCAAGCACCTGTCCAAGGGAACGGTACAGACCGCTCACTCTCCCCAGCATGCTCATCAGTTTGACTTGAGGCTTTGGCTGCTGCTTTTCAAAGCTCCCGCCAGGCCAGACTTCAAGCGCCACACCGGTGAAAGACTTGCTAGCTTCGGCCAAGCTCAAATGCCGGATGCCGGAGGCAGGGTCATGCACAATAATTCGTTGGCTCTCTACAGCCTTGAGAACAATGAAGTGGTTGAAGTTCCAATGCAAAACGCAAGGCAACTTTAATTTGCCCAGATCTTCAAGCTCCAGCCTGACAGCTCGCGCCCCAAGATTCAGTTGGTCAGCAGTCTGGATCAATTGCTTGAGCGTACTTCCCTTGAGTGACACGCTGAATTGACGGCGCAAGTCCATCAGCGTTGCATGATGACCGTGAAATCCCGTGATCATCGCAAGGCAAGCCAGGCCACACTCCGTCGCTTCAGTTTGCAGGATCAAGGGCAGGCGTCGCCCCATTCGCAAAGAGATCGCATCGAGATAGTTCATGCGGTATCTCCTAGAATTTACCAGTCAGGCTGTAGAGCGGCTCAAGCACCCACTCATAGAGACGACGAGTCTCCTGCAGGATGTCAGCCTCAACCAACATGCCGGTTTGCAGAGGTCGTGGCTTGCCATATGCCAGTACGGATTGTGCTTCGATATCGACGCGTATGCGGTAAATCTGCTCACCATTCAATCCAAGTCCAGGGACACTGCCGGTCATCGTTGCCAACTCAGCGGCAGACAACGTCGCCTTTGAGATAGAGGCGACGCTGCCACTGTGTTGGCCGAACTTCTGATACGGGTACGCCTGATAACGCACCCTCACCGGGTCACCGGTATGAATGAAACCGATGGCTTTACTCGGCGCGTACAGTTCGACTTGCAGATGAGAATTGGCAGGCACGATGCTCATCAAGACCCGTGAACTATCAACTGTCTGACCCGGCTCAACGAGAATCGCAGTAGCCACGCCACCCTGGGGAGCCGTAATGGTCAAGGCACGCTTGGCTTCACTTTCAATGAGTTCTTGCTGGATGCCCGATAATGAACGCTGAATATCTGCCAGTTGGTTTTCGTGCAGCGACGAAAGACCTGCAAACTCATGCTGGGTTTCCACCAACTGCTGGTTCAGCACTGTCGTTTCGCGAGCCAGCCCCTGGAGGGTCTGATGCTGGCCCAGGAGTTCGGACTGACGCTGTTGCAGCTGATCCATTGAGATGTAGCCCTTGTCCATCAATCCTTGATATCGATCAGCCGCATTGGTCGCCAGCTTTACAAGCTTCTCTTGACTGGCTGTCTGCTGCGCCAGCGTCCATAACTGTCGTCGTAAACTTTCGAGCTTGCTTAGCAAGCTTTGTCGCTCCTCTGACTGCAGTTGCTTCTTTTTGACTAACTCGTCATTCAGAGAGTGCTGTCGAATGGTCAGTTGATCGGTTACATCTGCTTGAACTGGCCGCGAATCACCGGCATAGCGCTCACTGGAAATTCGGAACAGTGGCGCTCCTTGCTTGACCGGCTGGCCTTCATCGATAAAGCGCTCTAGGACTAAGCCGTACTGAGGTGCGTGTATTTTCAGTTGCCCCGAGAACGGTACCAACTGACCCGGGACGGTAATGCGCTTTGTGTAACTGCCCCATAGAAAAAAACTCACCACCATGACTGCAAAGAGCCCAGCAATCAGCGTCAGCACTGCGAAGGAAACGGGCCTAACGAGCACGATCTCCCCTAGCCAATTAGCTTGCCTAGCGCTCAGAGCTTCTAGCCGGAACAACGGTGTTTCCGATGGCACAATTCATCCTTTATCAATCTTTTTCCAGGGTTCACCCGAAGTAGTACGCGTCCTCACGGCGTCACAGAACAGTGATCAGCTCCACGCCTGATGAAAAATCAGTTGTCCAAGGTAAATTTCTGACCGCCTCATTCGTTAGCCTTACAGCTATAGAAGGGAGCCATCCTTTCTTCAATATCCTATATGAGCGAGCGCAGGGAGCAGCGTATTGAACATTACCGATCGAGAGTCCGCGGTACTGAATTTTTTAGTTCAAGGCTTAACCAACAAGGAAATTGGCCGAGAGTTAGGAATCAGCGACCACACTGTAAGGGACCACATTTCATCAATGCTCAAAAAAACCAACACAGCGAGCCGTGTTGAATTAGCTGTTAAAACCAGCACAATGAAGGGAGTAAAATAGGCCTGCCCACACCTACTTGCTTCTTTACTATCCCAGGCTCCAAACATTTAGTCACCCCCTACAATCGTAGGGGAGCCTGATTTTCAACCTGAGTTAAAATAAATTTGACATCCTCCACCCATATATCTCAAGGGCCTCAACACCCACTGAAATGGCTACCAACCAGGATTATCAGTTCCACTTACTCTAGCTCAAACACAACTTCCGAAATGCGTAAATACTTGACTTTCGAGTGACATCAACATTAGAAACCAGAGCCGAGCACCCACAGCTTCTTGGCTCTCCTCCGCCCCCCTACAAATGAAGGGTGTCGACCCGAGCTCTGACGAGCTATAATTTCGCTTTATACCCTTTCTATTCACCCAAAAGTTGTTTAGCTTTCGCCAACTGAAACTCAACTTCTACGGGTGGATAGACACTCAACACTGCCTCATTCAGGGTTAAGCTCGTGAAAACCTTATTTCCGGTTCTGATATCAGTTTTGATCGGCATCATCGTCGGCACGATTTCAGACTATCTAGCACTAAACTCACTTTTAAAATACATACTCATTGGACTGGCCGTAAGCACCACCTACAAAATCATACTCATTCGATTCATAGCTAAAAAACAATAAGCATCACATCAGACTAAACTCACCCATCAGAAAATAAGGAAATGCCATGAGAAGCTTAACGAATGAAGAGCTAGTGGATGTTTATGGTGCACAGGGAGGTATGACCGTCTCAGCAGAAACAATTGGCGCATCAATTGGCGCAACCGTCGGTAACGTCTACGGTGGAAACTTAGGCGCGATGGCTGGCGGAATTATAGGCGGCGCAATCGGAAATTATCTCACTGGTACTCGCCAGCCTGGGTCCGTTAGCACTAGTGGCATTCCGTGGGGAGCTTCATTCTCAGCCCCCTCTAACGCTTCCTGATCACACCCCTAATGCTTGAAAGCACAGGGTTAAAGTGAATATCAAAGGGACATAATTGACTGATACGTCGCCCCACCAGCCATAACGACTAGATACCTTATTCAGCATTTTGGGAACGTTCGCGACTTTGATCACCCCAGCCAAATCCAAGGCAAAAAAAAGCCTGCATCTCTGCAGGCTTTTCTCTATCTGGCTCCACGACCTGGACTCGAACCAGGGACCCAATGATTAACAGTCATTTGCTCTACCAACTGAGCTATCGCGGAATGCGCCGTATGTTACTGATTAAAAAGAAGAAGTCAAGCATTCGATCTAATTTATCCGGATAACCGGTAGCCGCCCTACTCCGAATGGGCCATTTCCTTGGCCAAATCCAGCCAGGCGCGGGCGGCAGGAGGTAGGTGGGCGCTGGCACGCCAGGCCAGGGCGATGTGCCAGTCGGTGTGGGGTTCGTCCAAGGGGATCAAGGCGATGCCGGGGTGTTGATGCTTGTGCGCCAGCATGCGCGGCAGGAAGGCGACGCCCAGTCCTGCCGAGACCAGGTCGACGATAAAGTCGATCTGCCCGCTGCGCGCGGTGACCTTGGGTGTCACACCTTTGCGCTCGCAGGCGGCGAGGATCTTGGCGTTCAGGGCGAAGCCGGCTTCGAACAGGATGAACGGTGAGTCGGCAAGGTCGGTGAAGTCGATGCGCTTGCGCCGGGCCAGCGGGTGGTTAACGGGCAATACGGCCATCAGCGGTTCATTGCGCACGGGTTGGTAGTCGAAACCTTCATCCGTGGGCAACAGCAGTGCCGCCAGGTCGATCTCTCCGGCCTCCAGGCATCCGCGCAGTTTTTTACTGCCGTATTCGGTGAGTTCGATTTCGATGTCGGGGTAGCGTGTGCGGTAGGTGGCGAACATCGCCGCGAACAGCACGCCACAGCCTACCGGCGGCAGGCCGATGCGCAGTTGGCCACGCTTGAGGCCACGCAGGTCGTTGATCTCGGCCACCAAATCGTTGCTCTCGGCGAGCAGTACCTGGGCGCGGCGGTAGGCAATTTCACCGGCGGCGGTGAGTTCGTTGCGGTGGCCCAGGCGATTGAGCAGTGGCGTGCCCAGTTCGTCTTCCAGGGTCTTGACCGCCTTGCTCACGGTGGACTGGGTCAGGGACACCACTTGCGCGGCCTGGGAAAAACCACCCTGGCGTACCACTTCGACAAAGGCACGCAATGCTCGCAGGTTCATCAGTATTCCTTTGGCGACTGGTTATCAGTGAAAAAAGTTGTTTTTATCATGCCAGATTGTTGCCTATCCTGAACCCACCTTGCCTTGTGGAGCCCCTCTTCAATGATCATCTCGTCCGCCTCCGACTATCGCGCAGCCGCCAAGCGCAAGCTGCCGCGCTTCCTGTTCGATTACATCGACGGTGGCGCCTACGCCGAACACACGATGCGCGCCAACAGTTCGGACCTGGCCGAGATCAGCCTGCGCCAGCGCGTGCTGCGCAATGTCGACAGCCTGAGCCTCAAGACCACCTTGTTCGGCCAGTCGCTGGACATGCCCGTGATCCTCAGCCCAGTGGGCTTGACCGGCATGTATGCGCGGCGCGGCGAAGTGCAGGCGGCCAAGGCGGCCGCCAACAAAGGCATCCCGTTCTGCCTGTCGACGGTGTCGGTGTGCCCCATCGAAGAAGTGGCGTCGCAGAGCGCCAATGCGATCTGGTTCCAGCTGTACGTGCTCAAGGACCGTGGTTTCATGCGCAATGCCCTGGAACGCGCCCAGGCTGCGGGTGTTACCACCCTGGTGTTTACCGTGGATATGCCGACGCCCGGCGCACGCTACCGGGATGCTCACTCGGGCATGTCCGGGCCGTTCGCGGCCTCGCGGCGCATGCTGCAAGCCGTCACGAAACCGCAATGGGCGTTCGACGTGGGGTTGATGGGCCGCCCCCACGACCTGGGCAATATTTCCAAGTACCTGGGCAAACCCACCCACCTGGAAGACTACATCGGCTGGCTGGCCAACAACTTCGACCCGTCGATCAGCTGGAAAGACCTGGAGTGGATCCGTGAGTTCTGGAAAGGCCCGATGATCATCAAAGGCATTCTCGACCCTCAGGACGCCAAGGACGCCGTGAGCTTCGGCGCCGATGGCATCGTGGTCTCCAACCATGGTGGCCGCCAGCTGGACGGCGTGCTGTCCACCGCCAAGGCCCTGCCACCGATTGCCGACGCAGTGGGCGACGACCTCACAGTGTTGGTGGACTCCGGCATCCGCTCCGGGCTGGACGTGGTGCGCATGCTCGCCCTGGGTGCCAAGGCGTGCCTGTTGGGCCGCGCCACCGCCTACGCACTCGCCGCCGATGGCCAGCATGGCGTGGAAAACTTGCTGGACATCTTCGCCAAGGAAATGCGCGTGGCCATGACCTTGACCGGCGTTACCTCGATCGAGCAGATCGATCGCTCCACCCTGGTTTAACCCCGTTGTTCTGGGCGGCGCGTCTCTTATTTGCGGGGGGATGCCGGCCTTGTTTATTCGCGATAAACAGTTCGATCCACAAAAACAGTAAGGTCGACGCCGCCAGCCAAATAACTGACGCAGGCAGACGGTGTTCGTGCTTAGTTAAAATAGCAATTAATTGATTTATAAGATGTTTTATATAGCCAAAAGGATTTGGCACGAATCTCGCTCAATTCCCTGCCAAGCAGGTTAAGCGATGACAAGACGTGCGGCAGTGCCCTGGGGTTATAACCCGGCTCAAAGCGGTTTAAACTGTTTCCAATGTTTTACACAACTGAAGGAACAGTAAGACGCTTGGCATCTGCCATTCTCATCCAGCCTGTAAGACAGTTAAGTGCTTAGAGGCCGTCCGTTTATGAAAACACCCACCCAGACCAACGCAATTGACTTCGACAGTGCCAAATTGCAACGTCTGGGGTTTGGTCAACCCTCGCTGCGCCCCCGACGGCCCACGACCCTCGCCCAACTTCGCCAGCAACTGAACCAGCAATTGCAGACCAGCCTGGAGCCGGAGCGCATCCTCGGCCTGTTCTTTCGCGAGGTCCAACGCCTGGTGCCCTTGGATGCCCTGCAATACCGCCATGAAACCAGCGACCTGCGCCTGGAGTTCGGCCATCGCGGCCATCACTCGGTGAGCTACAGCCTGAGCCATGAAGGCGAGCATTTGGGTGAACTGATCTTTCGCCGTAACCAGCGCTTCATGGACGACGAACTGAATCAGCTCGAATCCCTGCTGGCCACCTTGCTCTATCCGATGCGCAACGCCCTGCTCTACCGTGCAGCTACCCGCAGTGCCCTGCGCGACCCTTTGACTGAAACCGGCAACCGCATCGCCATGGACCAGACCTTGCAACGGGAGATCGACATGGCCCGACGGCATTTGAGCCCGTTGTCCTTGCTGATGCTGGACATCGACCACTTCAAGCGCATCAACGACACCCACGGCCATGCCGCTGGCGACAGCGTGCTACGCGCGGTGGCGGCGGCGATCAAAAGCCAGTTGCGCAACGTGGACATGGTGTTTCGGTTTGGCGGGGAAGAGTTCCTGATCTTGCTGTCCAACACCGGCCGCGATGCGGCAGCGATGGTCGGCGAGCGTCTGCGCCAGGCAGCGCAGGCCCAGGATTACTGGGTGGAGGGTACGCGGATCGAACTGACGGTGAGCCTCGGCTGCTCAACCCTGCTGGCCGCCGAATCGGCTGAAAGCCTGTTGCGCCGGGCCGACAACGCTTTGTATGTGGCCAAGCGCGAAGGCCGCAATCGCTTGGCCATGGCGGGGTAAGCCCCCACCATCACCTTTACATCACGCCTCGCTGGCGACGCGCGCCGGGCGCTCGCGAACGGCTGCGGGCGCCTTGTCTTTCTCCTTTTCCAAGCGCATGCAGCTTTCCAGGAACAGGTACATGTAGTCGTAGCTCTTGCAGACGGCCTGGCGCAACTCGACCTGCAGGGCCTTGCTCGGGTTCATCCCGGCCAGGGTGCAGATGATTTCCAGGGCTTCCCAAGGGTGGGCGTCGTCGTACTGGGCGTGCATCTTCAGCCACTTCATCGCGCGCTTGCGGTCTTCCTCCGGGAAGGCGGCCGCATACACACCGGTCGAACACACCACGGCGGACCACTCCCCAGTCGCCCCCTCGATGGCGTAGTTGGTGGCGGCAATCGCAACGATCAGCGCGTCGGCCGAGCTGGTATGCCAGCACCAGTGGCTCAGGGCGTGCAGTTCCGGCGGTACGTTCTGCGCTTGCAGTTCCTCCAGGCTCACCCCATGGGCACGGGCCCAATGCACCCAATAGTCGGCGTGGTTCAGTTCCACGCGGATATTGCGCATCAGCCAGCGTCGCGCCATATCCTCCCCAGGGTGGCGGGCAAACTTGGTCTTGGTGAGGTTCTGTGCCATGTACAAGGCAAACTGTTCAACCACTGGCCAGCCACCGATCAGGTAGTGGCGCATGGTCTTGGCGCTGAGCGTGTTGTCGCGCATGCGCTGGTACAGTTCGTGTTCGACAACTCGGCGCTTGCTCTCGCTACAGTCCTGGATCAATTGCTGCGCCCAGGCGGGGTAACTTGAGGCTTCCATAAGCGGGCCGGTTCTGTTGAATGTGTCGATCACTGTAGGGCTCCTTTTTTAGTGTGATAGTACAGACCAGCAAATGTTTCAACGGAATGTGCCGGGCGCCTTGAATAACAGAGGCTGCGGCCGCACAGGTCGACACTGCAAGCTATCAAAGGTAAACAATTGCGGGCGCTCTATCAGGTAGCCCTGAGCGTAATCCACACCAATCTCAAGTAACGCCTGTTCGATGTGCGGTGTTTCAACAAACTCGGCAATTGTGCGCTTACCCATGACGTGGCCGATGTGATTGATCACTTCGACCATCGCGCGGTTAATCGGGTCGTCCAGCATATCCTTTACGAAACTTCCATCGATCTTCAGGAAGTCTACAGGTAAATGTTTAAGATAAGCGAATGAGGACATTCCGGCGCAAAAGTCGTCGAGAGAGAAGTGGCAACCTAACGCTTTGAGTTCATTAATAAAACGAATTGCACTGCCCAGATTGGCAATAGCACTCGTCTCAGTTATTTCAAAACATATCATTGCCGGAGGGATGTTGTAAGCCGCGAATTTCTCACGTAAAAAACCCAGGAAGTCATCATCACCAATGGTAATGCCTGACAGATTGATCGCACACATAGCCATGGGCCGGCCCGGGCGCTCATGCAGGCAGCCGGCGATGATCTTGAACACATTCTCGACCACCCAGCGATCCAGCGACGTCATCAGGCCATAACGTTCGGCGGCTGGGATAAAGCTGTCGGGCAGGATGATCCGGCCACCCTCATCATGCAATCGCAGCAGGATTTCGACGTGGCCATTGCCGCCGTCGGTATGGCCCAGCGGCGCAATTTCCTGGGAGTACAGGCAAAAACGGTTCTCCTCCAAGGCCATGTGCAGGCGCTGCACCCAAGCCATTTCACCGAAACGCAGGGACAATTCCGAGTCATCGGCATGATAGACCTGCACCCGGTTGCGGCCCTTTTCCTTGGCCATGTAGCACGCCATGTCCGCTGCCCGCAGCGACGTTTCCAAGGTGGTCGGGGTTTGCGAGATATGCACCAGGCCGATGCTCACGGTGGTCATGAACGGCCGCCCTTTCCACACGAAGTGCAAGCTCTGCACGGTATGGCGCAGGCTCTCGGCGATCTTTTCCGCTACGGGCGCCGGGCAATTCTCCAGCAGGATGCCGAATTCATCGCCGCCCAAGCGCGCCAGGGTGTCTCCTTCGCGCAGGTCTGACTGCAACAGCGCACAAATATGCCGCAACAGTTCATCGCCCGCCGCGTGCCCACAGGTGTCGTTGACCAACTTGAACTGGTCCAGATCCAGGAACATCAACGCATGCCGCCCACTTTGCTGGCGCGCCACTTGCTGCAGTACCTGCTCCAGGCGGAACTCGAACTCGCGACGGTTGGCCAGGCCGGTCAAGGCGTCATGGGTCGCCTGCCATGACAGATTGGCGATGTACTGACGCTCCTGGGTCATGTCGTGCAGCACCAGCACTGCGCCGCTGACCTTGCCGGCGCTGCGGATCGGTGCGCCGACCAGCGTGACCGACACCGTACTGCCGTCCAGGCGCTGGATCAGCTTGGAGTGCTCGCTGCCGCCACTGAGTTGACCCTTGATGATGCGTTCAATCAGGGTAAAACCATCGGCCTCGGCGTTTTCATCCAGCAGGTTGAACAGGGCCGCCAGGGGCAAACCTTGGGCCTGGGCGGTTTTCCAGTGGGTCAACGCCTCGGCCGCAGGGTTCATGTAGGCGATGGCGCCGTCTACATCAGTGGTGATCACGCCGTCGCCGATCGATTCCAGGGTGATCTGCGCCCGCTCCTTCTCCGCCTGCAGGGCATTGGCGAAAGCATGACGCTGGGTCAGCAGCTTGTGGGTACGCAGCAGCGCCAGGACAATCAGGCCCAAGGCCGTGGCCAGGTTAGTGATCAGCAGCAACCGTAAAATCATCCGTGAGCCTTCACCCAAGGCATCACTGAACGCCTTGGCCGCCGGGGTCACGCCGTCATTGATGGCAATGATTCGGGCTTTCCAGTCACGTACATTGTCGCCACTGACTTGACTCGTGCTGATCGCCCGGTGCATCACCTGGGCCAGGTCGTCCAATTGCACCAGGTAACCATCGCCCACGGTCCACAGTTCGATGGCTTTTTCCAGGTAGCTGAAATGGCGAAAGTTGAGGTACAGCCAGATCAGGCTGGAAACGTCGTCCGGATGGTTGCCGCCCTTGAGGATGCCCAGGCGCGCAGCGGTGAGGTCAGGGGTGGGACGGTCGAGGGCGATGCGCAGTTCGTGCCCGCCCTGGGGCACCGCGATAGCTTGCTGGTACTTGAGATACGTGGCTTCATCGCGGTTATCGGCGTAGAGCGTCAGGTAATAGATGGCGTCTTTCTGACCCTTGGACCATAGGCTTTCGCCTGCCACGTAGCCACGTACTGCAGAAAGCACGTAGAGACTGACGCAACCTAACAATGCCTGGAACAGCACCACGGCGATAAAAGGCCAGACAATGCCCAGCAGTCGAGGCTTGCTAAACGTCGCTGCGAGAGTCGGTTTTTGCTTCATGAAGCCCCTTGCACATGCACAGCTGAATACGCACGCGAGAATCCGCTTCCCAAAGCATTCTATCAACGCACTTGTTGCAGATGTCCGTACAATTTGGCGTACAACCCACCATCGGCAATCAACTGCTGATGGTCGCCATCTTCGGCGATATGCCCACCATCGAACACCAGTACTCGATCAGCCTGTTTCACCGCTGACAAGCGGTGGGCGATGATCAGTGTAGTACGCCCGCTGAGAAACCGCGCCAGTGCCTGATGCAGGTTGTATTCGGTAGCGGCATCCAGGGCCGAAGTGGCCTCATCCAGAATAACGACTTTGGGCTCTGCCAACACCATCCGCGCAATCGCCAGACGCTGGCGTTGCCCACCGGAAAAACGCACGCCGGAACGCCCCACCACACTGTCCAGGCCCAAGGGCAACGCCTTGACGGTAGCATCCAGCTGGGCGATTTCCAGTGCCTGCCAGCAGGCCTGGTCGGATCGGGCACGCCCCATGGTCAGGTTGGCGCGCACGGTGTCGTTGAACAGCGCCGGGTGTTGCAGCACCACTGCGACGTTTTCACGGATGGTCGCCAGGCCGATCTCCTGCTGGGTGGCGCCACCGAAACGGATACTGCCCGCTTGCGGGGTGTACAGCCCCAGCAACAGTTGCACCAACGTACTCTTGCCACCGCCGCTGGCACCGACGATGGCGACCTTTTCACCCGGCGCGATACTCAGGTTCAACTGGTCGAGCACCAGGTCTTCGCCGTAGCCAAAGTTGAGGCCCCGCACATCAATGCCTACCGTCTCACGCCCGGTAAACGGATCCTCGCCACCCGCATACTGGGGCTCATCGGCGCGCGCCAGCAGCTCGTTTATCCGCGTCAGCGCTCCACCCGCCGCGTAGTAGGCATATTGCAGGTTCAACAATTGCTCCACCGGACCGATCATGAACCACAGGTAGCTGAACACCGCGAGCATCTGGCCGATGGACAGGTCGGAAAACAGGACGGTGAGCATGGCCGCCGCACGGAAGATGTCGATGCCGAACTGGAACAGCAAACCGCTGGCGCGGCTGGAAGCATCGCTTTTCCACTGGGAGTTGATCGCATAATCGCGCACTTCCTGGGCGCGCTGGCCAAGGCGACCGAGGAAAAAGCCCTGGCGGTTGCCGGCGCGAACTTCCTGGATAGCATCAAGGGTTTCGGTCAGAGCCTGGGTAAAACGTGAGGTGCTGTCGTTTTCCAGTTTCTTCAGGTGTTTGACGCGCTTGCCCAGTTGCACCGTGGCGTAGATCACCAACGGGTTGAACAGCAGGATCAGCAATGCCAACTGCCAATGCATCCACACCAGAATGGCCGAGGTGCCGACCAGGGTGAGCATGGCCACCAGAAAACGACTGAGGGTTTCACCGACAAACTTGTCCAGCGTATCCAGGTCGGTGACCAGGTGCGTGGTCACCGTACCGCTGCCCAGGCTTTCGTACTCACCGAGGGAAATGCGCTTGAGCCGTTCGATCAGGCGCACGCGGATGCGATACACAATATCCTTGGCCAGCCGCGCAAACAGTCGCGCCTGCACCACGTTGAACACCAGGGCGCCACAGCGCAGCAACAAGGTCACCAGCAGCATCAGGCCGATGTAGCCAGCGGCCTTCTGCCAACCCAGGGGCAAGGCGTGATTCATCACCTTGAGGGCGGCATCGCCATGGCCCAGCAGCACTTCGTCCACCAGCAACGGCAACAGCAACGGAATGGGAACGCTGCACAGGGTCGCCAGCACGGCGACGCCATTGGCGATCCATAGGGATTTCTTGTGGCGCAGGGCCAGGCGGCGAATTTCCGCCCAGGTCAGGCGATCAGTACGTTTAGTCGGCTCAAGGTCAGGCTGATCATGCACAGGTTGCCCGCTCCAGCCATCGACCCAGCAAAGGCGACAACTCGGACAACGGCTGGTAACCATTGGTCAGCAAGGCCAACTGGCCATTGCGCTCGGCCAGCAGCGTCGGGAAGCCGGCGATACCCAAGTCTTGCACCCAAGTGAAATCAGCAGCCGTCGCGGCATGCTGTTCGGCGCGGTCAAACTCACCGGCAAACTCGATACGCGGAATACCCGCCTGCTCAGCCAACTCCACCAGCACACTGGCGAGGGTCACGTCGCGGCCCTCGACATAAAACGCGCGCTGGATCAGCCCCAGCAGCTTCCAGGCGCAATCCGGCGCCAGGCTGCGGGCGGTGACGATGGCGCGACAGGCCGGCTCGGTGTCATAAACGAAACCGTCGGGCAACGCGCCTTCGCGCTTGAACGGCTGGCCGGTGGCTTCGGTGACCGCCTGCCAATGTTCCAGAATGTAGCGCCGGGTGGTGGGCTCCAACGCCGCGCCACTGCCGGTGCGCAAGCCGCCCACCACCAGGTGCAGCTCCACGCCGGCCGCCTGGGCCTGCTCCACCAACGCCTCGGCCACTGGGGCAAAGCCCCAGCACCAGGAACACATCGGGTCCATTACATAGAGCAGGCGCGCGGACATGGCTCAGGCCTCGGAAGGAGATTGCTTGTAGTTGAAGCCAATCGGGTGCGGCATATTGCGGGCCTTGGCCAGTTCAATCTGCTTTTGCCGGTCTATTGCACTGCGGCGGGTCTTCTCTGGCAGTTTATCCCAGCAATGCGGGCAACTGATGCCGGCCACATAGTGCTCGGACGCGCGGTCGGAGGCGCTCACTGGTGTACGGCAGGCATGACATTGATCGTAGTCGCCTTCGCTCAAGTCGTGGCGCACGGTCACACGATTGTCGAACACGAAGCAGTCGCCCTGCCATTTGGTTTCTTCCTGAGGCACCTCTTCCAGGTACTTCAGAATACCGCCCTTGAGGTGGTAGACCTCATCAAAGCCTTCGCTGAGCATGTAGCTCGATGCCTTCTCGCAACGAATGCCACCGGTGCAGAACATGGCGACCTTCTTGTGCTTGGCCGGGTCGAAGTTGGCTTTGATATAGTCGGGAAATTCGCGAAAGCTGGTGGTTTTCGGGTCAATCGCGCCTTCAAAGGTACCGATCGACACTTCGTAGTCGTTACGGGTGTCGATCAACAGCACTTCCGGGTCGCTGATCAGCGCGTTCCAGTCCTGCGGGTCGACGTAGGTACCGACTTTCTTGTTCGGGTCGACGCCTTCGACGCCCAGGGTCACGATCTCTTTCTTGAGCTTGACCTTGGTGCGGTAGAACGGCTGCTCGTCGCAGTAGGATTCTTTGTGGTCGATATCGACCATGCGCGGGTCGTTCTTCAACCAGGCCATCAGGCCATCAATGCCTTCGCGGCTGCCGGATACGGTGCCGTTGATGCCTTCTTCGGCGATCAGCAAGGTGCCTTTGATGCCGTTGTCGACCATCGCCTGCAGCAGTGGCTCGCGCAGGGCGACGTAATCTTCGAGGGTGACGAACTTATACAGTGCCGCCACGACAATCGGTTGAGTCATGGGTGTTCTCTCCAGGTGGCTACCCTCGTAAAGGGTGAACCGGATGCAAAAAAAACGCGCCGGCTAAGCGGCGCGTTGCGGATTCTAACAAATGCCCGGTGTCAGAGACACCCAGTCATCAATCATGACCGCCAGCGCAGGTCGGCGAGGCCGGGGCTGCGTCGATTTTCGCCCATTCGTCAGGCGTGTAGGTATGCAGCGCCAGTGCATGAAACTCGCTCATCAGGTCACCCAGGGTGGCGTAGACCTTCTGATGGCGCTTGACGCGGTTGAGCCCCTCGAACTGCGGGCTGACCAGCACAGCCTTGAAGTGGGTCTGCAACCCACGACTGTGCATGTGGCTTTCATCCAGCACGCTCAAATGGTCGGTGCCCAGGGCGGCAAGCGCCGTTTCGATACGCTGTTGCATGGTCATTCCTGCTTACTTCTTCTTGGCCGGTGCCGCGGCTTTCGGCGTCAGCTCGTTGGTCATGTCTTCCAACAGCTTGTTCACCACCGGTACGGCGCTTTCCAGCTTGGCCTGGGTCATCTGGGCCGATTGCTGGGTCAGCTGCGGCATTTTTTCCAGGACTTTCTTGCCCAGTGGCGACTGGTAGAACGCGACCAGGTCCTTGAGCTCGGATTCGCTGAAGTTGGTGGTGTAGAGCTTGACCATGTCCGGCTTCAGCTTCGGCCAGCCGATGGCCTGGTCCAGGGCGGCGTTGGCCTTGGCCTGGTAGCTGTCCAGTACGGACTGCTTGGTGGCAGGCGCCTTGGTCTGTTCGAAACGCTGGGCGAACATTTGCTGCACTTGCATGTACACCGGGGTACCCAGCTTGTCAGCGTGAGCCAGGGTAAGGAAGGCTTCGGCACTGGCGTTGTGGCTGGCGGTATCGGCAAGAACCTGGCCGCTGGCGCAAACCAGAGCAACCGCGGTACAGATGGCACGAAGACGAGTCATCGAGTTTCCTTTTCTAGCAGGCGAGGTAAGACCCCAAGGGCGCCCATTCTGCGCCTAAAAAACGCCCAGGCTCAACCCCACCCCTTGTCGGACCTGGTTTTGCGGGGCTTCAACCCGATGAACAACGTTTAATGGAACCCACCTGGCCGATCACAGCCTAAACTGCGCAAACGAACCTGAAGGAGTGTGCTCGATGAGCCGTATCGAAACCGACAGCCTGGGGGAAGTTCATGTCCCGGATGACGCTTACTGGGGCGCGCAGACCCAACGTTCACTGGTGAATTTCGCCATCGGCGAACAACGCATGCCACTGGCCGTGCTGCACGCCCTGGCGTTGATCAAGAAGGCCGCGGCCAGGGTCAACGACCGCAACGGCGACCTGCCCGCCGATATTGCCCGCCTGATCGAGCAAGCCGCCGACGAAGTGCTCGACGGGCAACATGACGACCAGTTCCCGCTGGTGGTGTGGCAGACCGGCAGCGGCACCCAAAGCAATATGAACGCCAATGAAGTGATTGCCGGTCGTGCCAACGAACTGGCGGGCAACAACCGGGGCGGCAAAAGCCCAGTACACCCCAACGACCACGTCAACCGCTCCCAGAGCTCCAATGACTGCTTCCCCACGGCGATGAGCATCGCGACCGTGCAAGCGGTGCATCAGCATCTGTTGCCCGCCATCGCCAACCTTTCCGGTGGGTTGGCGGAGCAAGCCGCCAAACATATGAAGTTGGTGAAAACCGGTCGCACCCACATGATGGACGCCACGCCGATCACCTTCGGCCAGGAACTCTCGGCTTTTATCGCCCAGCTCGATTATGCCGAACGCGCGATCCGTGGCGCCCTGCCCGCCGTGTGCGAACTGGCCCAAGGTGGCACCGCCGTCGGCACCGGGCTCAATGCCCCCCACGGCTTTGGCGAGGCCATTGCCTCCGAGTTGGCAGCGTTGTCCGGTTTGCCGTTCGTCACCGCCCCCAACAAGTTCGCCGCCCTCTCCGGCCATGAGCCGCTGGTCACCCTGCACGGCGCGCTGAAAACCCTGGCCGTGGCCCTGATGAAACTCGCCAACGACCTGCGCCTGCTAGGTTCCGGCCCGCGCGCCGGGCTGGCCGAAGTGAAGTTGCCCGCCAACGAGCCGGGTAGCTCGATCATGCCGGGCAAGGTCAACCCTACCCAGTGCGAGGCGTTGTCGATGCTGGCCTGCCAGGTACTCGGCAACGACGTGACCATCGGCATCGCCGCCAGCCAAGGCCACTTGCAGTTGAACGTGTACAAGCCGGTGATCATCCACAACCTGCTGCAATCGATCCGTCTGCTGGCCGACGGCTGCAACAACTTCCAGGAACACTGCGTCGCAGGCCTGGAACCTGACCCTGTGCAAATGGCCGAGCATCTGGAGCGTGGGTTAATGCTGGTAACAGCGCTCAACCCTCACATCGGCTATGACAAGTCGGCGCAAATCGCCAAGAAGGCGTATGCCGAAGGCTTGACGCTACGGGAAGCCGCGCTGGAGCTGGGGTACCTCACCGATGCGGAGTTCGACCAGTGGGTACGCCCGGAGGACATGCTGGGAAACTAGGACGCCATACGCAAGCGCCGGGCCTTGAGCCCGGCGAGCAACGACGGCGCCAGCGCCACGGTCGCCGACCCCAGCACCACCACCAACGCCCCGGCATACCCGAGGGCGTTGATCTCTTCAGCCTGCACGAAGTCAGGCCACCACCAGGCAGCCAAGGCCACCGCAACAAACGTCACCAAGGGCGTCAGCGCGAGGGTCGCACTGACCCGTGAAGCTTCCCAATGCGCCAGCGCCTCGGCGAACGCGCCGTAGGCCACCAGGGTGTTCATGCAGCAGGCCAGCAGCAGCCAGCCTTGCAGTGGGCTCAGGTCCAGCGCCTCCAACGGATGAGCCCAGGGCGTAAGCAACAGCGCACAGGACAGGTAGATCACCATCATCACTTGCAGCGAATTCCACACCGTCAGCAGTTGCTTCTGGCCCAGGGCGTAGAACACCCAGATGGAGGTCGCCAGCAAGATCGTCAATACGCCAGCGGTGTAGGTGCCCAGGGAGGTGAGCAACTCTGTCAGGCGCTGGTTGAAGAACAGGCCGAAACCGCAGATCAACACCACCAACCCCAACACCTGCCCCAGGCTGAACCGCTCCTTGAACACAAACACACTGGCAATCATCAAGAAGATCGGGCCCATCTGCACCACCAACTGCGCGGTGCCGGGGCTGAGCATCTTCAGGCCGACCAGATACAACACGTAGTTGCCCACCAACCCGCACACTGCCATTGCCACCAACCAGCCACCCTTGGGGCCGAGCACCTTGCGACTGGGCAAGCGCCGGGTGAGCGCCAGGTAGACGAACAGGCAACCACCGGCCACCGTCAGGCGAAACCAGGTGACCGTGATCGGGTCCATCACCTGCAACACTTGTTTGAGTTTGATGGGCAGGATGCCCCACAGGAACGCGGTCAACAGGGTCAAGCCAAAGCCATAGACCCAGCGGCCGGAAGAGATGTGCATGAGAGCCCCGAATGCCTGAGGAAGTGGAGGCAGCATTCTAGGGGCAAGTAAACGATTTGGGCTACGACAGGGTAAAAATGTGGGAGGGGGCTTGCCCCCGATAAGGGTGGGTCAGCTACAGATGTGCTGGCTGGTAC
>NZ_JBOICG010000553.1:0-6598 GCF_050739995.1 Pseudomonas sp.
AGTGGCAGCAGTATAGTGAAGGCGCTGGAATTGACCGATCTGGATATTGACCAGCAATTGCTGGGATTGCCAGGTGTTTCACTGGTGGTGTTTACCAGTGTCGGTTGTTCCAGTTGCCGTTGGGTGCGTCAACAATTGCCGGGCTGGCACTTGCCGGTGGACCGCGTGTGCTGGGTGGATGCCGGGCACAATGGTGGCGCGGTCGAACGCTACCAGATCTTTCATTTGCCCGCGTTATTCGTGGTGTGCGAGGGTCAATTCCTTGGACAAATACAGACCAGCCTTACACGCAGTGACGTTTCCACTGCCGTAAAACAAGCGCTCACCCGTACTCCAGAGGATTTGCCATGACAACAGTCGCACCCCGTTCACCCCGCATTGGCATCATCGGTACCGGCGCCATTGGTGGGTATTACGGCCTGATGTTGGCGCGTGCTGGCTTCGATGTGCACTTCTTGTTGCGCAGTGAATACGCCGCCGTCAGCGAACATGGCCTGCACCTCAACAGCACGGTGCACGGCAAACTGCACCTGCATCCGGTCCAGGCCTATGCCCGTGCTGCGGATATGCCGGCGTGCGATTGGTTGCTGGTAGGCACCAAGTCCACTGGCAATGTGGACTTGGCACCGACCCTCGCCCAGGTCTCGGCGCCGGACGCCAAGATCGTGCTGTTACAAAATGGCCTCGACGTCGAAGATAGTTTGCGCGAGCACCTGCCGCCGTCGCTGCACCTGTTGGGCGGCCTGTGCTATATCGGTGTGCACCGTTCCGGTCCTGGTGTTGTCGAGCATCAGGCGTTGGGGCGGGTCAACCTGGGTTACCACAGTGGCAGCGCAGCTGACGATGAGGCACGCCGCAAGGCCATCGTCGAAGAGGGCGCCGGGCTGTTTCACCAGGCCGGTATAGAGTCTCAGGCGATGGCCGATGTGCATCAGGCGCGCTGGCATAAACTGGTGTGGAATGTCCCCTACAACGGTCTTTCCGTGTTGCTGGGTACCGGCACTACGGCGCTGATGGCCGACGAGTCCAGCCGCGAATTGATCCAGGCGTTGATGGCTGAAGTGGTGCAGGGCGCCCGTGCCTGTGGCCATGACATTCCGGCCAGCTACGCCGGGCAGATGTTTGCGATGACTGAAACCATGGATGACTACCTGCCCAGCATGTACCACGACCACGTGCACAAGCGCCCGCTCGAACTGTCGGCGATTTACGCCCGTCCCCTGGCGGCGGCGAAGGCCGCAGGCTGTGAATTGCCACGCATGCAGGCGCTGTATCAGGCCTTGAGTTTTATAGATCGGCACAACCGCTGATTCGGGGGGGAACACCATGGCAAAGGGATTAGGCGACAAGCTGGTGCTGGCGATTTCTTCACGGGCACTGTTCGACCTGAGCGATAGCCACAAGGTCTACCTGACCGAGGGCGTGGAGGCTTATCGCAAGTACCAGATCGAGCACGAGGAAGAAACCCTGGAGCCCGGCGATGCCTTCCCGCTGGTCAAAAAACTGCTGAGCCTCAATGCCAGTTTGGGCCGTGCGCGGGTCGAGGTGGTGCTGGTGTCACGCAACAGCGCCGACACCGGCCTGCGGGTATTCAATTCTATCCAGTATTACGGCCTGGATATTTCCCGCGCCGCTTTCGTAGGCGGACGTAGTCCCTATCCTTATTTGGCCGCTTTTGGTTGCCATCTGTTTCTTTCTACCCATGCTGAAGATGTACGCAGCGCCCTCGATGCCGGGTTTGCGGCGGCGACGATTCTATCGGGCGGCGCGCGTCGAGCATCGAGTGAGGAATTGCGGATCGCGTTCGACGGGGATGCGGTGCTGTTCTCCGACGAGTCGGAGCGTGTGTACCAGGCCGGCGGCCTGGAAGCCTTCCAGGCCAGCGAGCGAGAGTCGGCGCGCCAACCTTTGCACGGTGGTCCGTTCAAAGGTTTCCTGGCGGCTCTCAACTTGCTGCAGCGAGAGTTTGCCGACGAGGCGTGCCCTATCCGCACCGCGTTGGTCACTGCGCGATCGGCGCCCTCCCATGAGCGGGTCATTCGAACGCTGCGCGAATGGGATATCCGCCTGGACGAATCATTGTTCCTCGGCGGTCTGGAGAAAGCGGCGTTTCTGGAGGCATTTGCCGCCGACGTGTTTTTCGATGACCAGGCCGGTCACTGCGAGAAGGCCAGGGAAGTGGTCGCTACCGGGCATGTACCCCATGGCATCAGCAATGAGTTGAAAATCCAGAGCGAGAGCTGAGCCGAACTGCCCCGGGCGCTGCTAAGCTCATTCAATCTCCGCCATCCTGGCCGTCCAGGAGGTTCTATGATTCGTTCGATGCTGTACGCCACGGACCTCGGTTTGTATGCGCCTTATGTGATGCAACATGCGCTGGCACTGGCCCGAACGTTCAAGGCGGATTTGTACGTGATTCATGTGGTTGAGCCCATCGGGTTGTTCGCCGAATCGGTGTTGCAGAGCTACCTTGATGAGCAGGCCTTGAGCGAGTGGCAGAGTCAGGGGCTGACCACGGTCATGGCGACGATCGAGCAACGGGTACTGGACAGTTTTCGTGAAGAGTTGGGGGAAGGGGAGCAAGACCTGAAGTTGATTCACTCGGTTCGAGTGATCCAGGGGGATCCTTGTGAGGTGATTCTCGACCAATTGCGTAAACTTTCCGTTGACCTGTTGATCGTAGGTAGTCATAGCCATGCAACCGCTGCGGCCACACCCCTTGGGCGAACCGCTGCACGGGTGCTGCAATTGGCGACAGTGCCGGTGTACATGGTGCCCTCGCTGCAGCGTCGACGCAGCGATGATATTTGATCGGTAAAAAACGATAAAAAGTTCTAGATTTATCCATCTAACCTTTAATATAGTTATATACCGTCGCTGATACCCGTGGCGTCTATCTGCTTTGAGGGATACATATGAAGCTTCAACAACTGCGCTACATCTGGGAAGTGGCGCACCACGACCTCAACGTTTCCGCTACTGCTCAAAGCCTTTACACCTCGCAACCCGGTATCAGCAAGCAGATCCGCCTGCTCGAAGACGAGTTGGGCGTCGAAGTGTTCGCGCGCAGTGGCAAGCACCTGACCCGCGTCACCCCGGCGGGCGAGCGCATCATCACCACCGCTGGCGAGATTCTGCGTAAAGTCGAAAGCATCAAGCAGATCGCCCAGGAGTTCTCCAACGAGAAGAAGGGCACCCTGTCGATCGCCACCACCCACACCCAGGCGCGCTATGCATTGCCGCCGGTGATCCGCGATTTTATCAAGCAATACCCTGACGTCGCCCTGCACATGCACCAGGGTTCGCCGATGCAGATCGCCGAGATGGCCGCTGACGGCACCGTCGATTTTGCCATCGCCACCGAAGCCCTGGAGCTGTTCGGTGATTTGGTGATGATGCCGTGCTACCGCTGGAACCGTTGCGTGGTCGTGCCCCAAGGCCACCCCCTGGCCAAGCTGCCGAAGCTGACACTGGAAGCCCTGGCCGAATACCCGATCGTCACTTACGTGTTTGGTTTTACTGGCCGCTCCAAGCTCGACGAAGCCTTCAGCCACCGTGGTCTTACACCGAAAGTGGTGTTCACCGCGGCAGACGCCGACGTGATCAAGACCTATGTTCGCCTGGGCCTGGGCGTGGGTATCGTCGCCAAGATGGCGGTCGATACCAACCTCGATAAGGATTTGGTGGTACTCGACGCCAGCGAGCTCTTCGAGTCCAGCGTGACCAAGATTGGCTTCCGCCGTGGCACGTTCCTGCGTGGTTTCATGTGCGATTTCATCGAAAAGTTCGCGCCGCACCTGACTCGCGAAGTCATGGCCAAGGCGATCCAGTGCCACAACAAGCAGGAGCTGGAAGAGCTATTCGATGGCGTGGAATTGCCGATTCATTGATACCGTCATTTGGCCTCGGTAACCGTAAAGTGTTGCCGAGCGCCCGCCACCAGAATCTCCACTTCATCCCCTTCGAACTTGCCCAGCAGGCTTTTGCCCAAGGGTGAGCGCGGGGTGATGACGGTCACTGGTTGCCCGACCACATCCACCTTCAAGCCTGCGCCGTCTGGTGCCAGGAACAGCCATTGCTGGCGGCCGTTTTCATCTTCAAGGCCCAGTAGAGCGCCGACTTCAATGCCACGCTGATCATCGTAAGCTCGCAGTGCCATGTTCTGGCACAGCGTCAGCGCCTGCTTTATTTCCTCTACACGCTTGGCTTGGCCCGCCGCCAGGTAGGAAGCCTCCAGCCCCAGGGTGTCGTATTTGTTCTCCGCAATGTTTTCTTCGTGGGTCGCGGTTTCGTAGGCGGTCTGCGCGGCGCGCTGGGCGATGTCGAGGTCGACGGTGAGTTTTTCCAGGACTAACGAGTGGACGGCATGCTTATTCATGGGTGTGTGGGGTCATTCGCAAAATTGCAGGACATTGGCCCGGCTCTTTTCATTGGGGGCGTTCTGGTCTTGTTGCAGCCAGAACTGGCATTTGGGGTTATTCAGGTTGCGCGCATTGTTACGGGCCTGGTCCAGGGATTGTTGCTGTTCCTGTTTACGCAGGTTCTCGGTGTACTGCTCGAACATGCGATTCGCCGGTTCGGGTGTGGCGACGGCAGGTTTGCCCAACTGTTGAACGGCCTGGGCGACGGGCGTCAGGCTTTGCGGGAACAGGTAGCGCGACGCCAGCCAGCTGGTCAGCACGATGGCGACAAACCCCAGCCATACGCCAAACGCGATGGCGACACTGAGTTTGAACAGGGGCAGCGAACGATCAGACATGGTGGCCTCCTGGCAGGTAATTGATGGCATGGCAGCAATTGTCGCACAGCCACTGTGCAGAATAATCGCGATCAAGCCTTCTGCATCGGCGCATTTATGCGGACAATCGAACCTTTGATCGTTGGAGCCCGGAATGAAAGCCCGCTGGGATATTTTTTGCAGCGTCGTCGACAACTATGGCGACATCGGCGTGACCTGGCGCCTGGCCCGGCAATTGGTGGTGGAGCACGGGTGTGAAGTGCGCTTGTGGGTCGATGACCTGCGGGCCTTCGAACGCATGTGCCCGGACATTGATGTGCGGATGGATCAGCAAACGCAAGAGGGGGTTGAGGTGCGTCACTGGCCGGCCGAATGGCCCGCTACCCCGTCCGCCGATGTGGTGATTGCTGCCTTCGCTTGTCAATTGCCGCCCGCTTACATGGAGGCCATGGCCGAACGCGAACGCACGCCGCTGTGGATGAACCTGGATTACCTCAGCGCCGAAGAATGGGTGGTCGGTTGCCATCGCTTGCCGTCGGTGAAGTTCAAGGGGGTGCAGAAGTACTTCTTCTTTCCCGGCTTTCGTCCGGGTACGGGCGGCCTTTTGCGCGAGGCTGGATTGCTGGAACAGCGTCAGGCTTTTCAACAAGACTTGGCTGCACAGCGACAATTCCTGCAAGCACTGGGGATTTTTCCTGCTGCCGACACACGACTGATGTCGCTGTTCGCCTACGAAAATGCCGGACTGGCCAGTTGGCTGGATGTGTTGGCGACGGACGGGCGTGCCACTCATCTATTGGTGCCGGAAGGGCGCATTCTCGGTGATGTGCAGCGTTGGCTGGATGTAGAGCGGTTAGCTGCGGGTGATATTCATCAGCGCGCTGCCCTGACCGTGCAGGTCATCCCGTTTGTGCGTCAGGAGCAATACGACCACCTGCTGTGGTGTTGCGACTTCAACGCGGTGCGCGGCGAAGACTCGTTCGTGCGTGCCCAGTGGGCGGGGCGGCCCATGTTGTGGCACATCTATCGCCAAGACGAAGACATTCACCTGGATAAGCTCGACGCCTTCCTGGCGCTGTATACCGCCGCTTTGTCACCGGCCGCCAAGGCCTCGGTGGTTGCGCTTTGGCAGGCCTGGAACACGAGTGGCGATATGGCACAGTCGTGGAAGATGCTGCTGGAACACTGGCCCGAGATTACCCAGCACGCCGAAAGCTGGTGTCTGGAACAAGGCTTGCAGGCAGATCTTGCGACGGCGCTGGTACAGTTTTATGAAAGTTGGATATGATACGCCACCTTGAATTTTGTAAATCCCATCCAAATTTCGGATATATGCAATGAAAACTGGTAAAGAACTGAAACCCGGTACCGTGATCCGTATCGACAACGACCCTTGGTTGGTTCAGAAAGCTGAGTTCACCAAGTCTGGTCGTAACAGCGCAATCATGAAGACCAAGCTGAAGAACCTGCTGACCGGTTACAAGACTGAAACCGTCTACAGCGCTGACGACAAGCTGGACGACGTGATCCTCGACCGCAAAGAAGCGACCCTGTCCTTCATCAGCGGCGACACCTACACGTTCATGGACACTACCGACTACACCATGTACGAGCTGAACGCTGAAGACATCGAAGCTGTTCTGCCGTTCATCGAAGAAGGCATGACCGACGTTTGCGAAGCGATCTTCTTCGAAGAGCGCCTGGTATCCGTAGAGCTGCCGACCACCATCGTACGTAAAGTGGCCTACACCGAAGGTTCCGCTCGCGGCGACACTTCGGGCAAAGTCATGAAGCCTGCCAAGCTGGCTAACGGCACCGAACTGCAAGTGGCTGACTTCATCGAAATCGACGACATGATCG
>NZ_JBOICG010000554.1:0-9899 GCF_050739995.1 Pseudomonas sp.
GCTTGCCTGCGATAGCATCACCTCGGTCTAACGGATGTACCGAGGTGCCTGCATCGCAGGCAAGCCAGCTCCCACATACGGTTTTGTGTCTCGTCAGATGACTCAGTCGGCGCAACAACTACCGGACGCCAACTCCTTGAGAATCGGACAATCCGGCCGATGATCGCCCTGGCAATGCTCCACCAGGTCCTGCAGTGTGTCGCGCAGTTGTCCCAGCTCCAGGATCTTCTGGTTCAGCTCATCGATATGCTGGCGCGCCAAGGCCTTCACATCGGCGCTGGCCCGTTGTCGGTCCTGCCACAGGGTCAGCAGTTTGCCGACCTCTTCCAGTGAAAACCCCAGGTCTCGCGAACGTTTGATAAACGCCAGCGTGTGCAGGTCGTCGGAGCCATACACGCGGTAGCCGCTGTCGGTGCGGTGTGCGGCTTTGAGCAGGCCGATGGATTCGTAATAGCGAATCATCTTCGCGCTCAGCCCGCTTTGGCGAGCGGCTTGGCCGATGTTCATGGGCGTTGATCCTCCAAGTCCTTGGGCTTCCACGTCTTCAACAGTAACGCATTGCTCACCACACTGACGCTGGACAAGGCCATCGCCGCGCCGGCCAATACCGGGTTGAGCAGGCCGAAGGCCGCCAGGGGAATGCCAATCAAGTTATACACAAAGGCCCAGAACAGGTTCTGGCGGATTTTCGCGTAGGTCTTGCGGCTGATCTCCAGCGCGGCGGGCACCAGGCGTGGGTCGCCGCGCATCAGGGTGATACCGGCCGCGTGCATGGCCACGTCGGTGCCGCCGCCCATGGCGATGCCAATATCGGCGGCGGCCAGGGCCGGGGCGTCGTTGATACCGTCGCCGACCATGGCCACTACGCCGGTTTTTTTCAGCTCGGCGACCGTGGCGGCTTTGTCTGCCGGCAGTACTTCGGCGTGCACATCGTCGATGCCTAGGGCCTCGGCGACGACGCGAGCACTGCCGCGATTATCGCCAGTGAGCAGGTGGCTGCTGATGTGCTGGGCCTTGAGTTGCTCCACCGCTTCCAGCGCGCCAGGCTTGAGGGTGTCACCGAAGGCGAACAGCCCGAGTACACGGGGCTGTTCGCCTTGCTCGATCAGCCAGGACAAGGTGCGGCCTTCGGCTTCCCATTCTTTGGCGAAGTCGCCTGCATTCAAGCCACTTTCTTCCAGCAGACGACGGTTGCCCAAGGCCAGTCGCCGGCCGTCGAGCGTACCGGCGATACCACGCCCGGTCAGGGATTGGCTGGCGCTTACATCCGCCACGTTCAGTCCTTGTTCGCGGCAGGCATCCAGCACGGCCTTGGCCAGTGGGTGTTCGCTGCCGCGTTGCAAGGCGCCTGCCTGTTGTAACAACAAAGCTTCATTGCCATCCATTGCTGCCATGTGCGCGATTTTCGGCGTGCCGGAGGTGAGGGTGCCGGTCTTGTCGAAGACCACGGCGCTGACTTCATGGGCGCGCTCCAGGGCTTCGGCATCCTTGATCAAGATGCCATGGCGCGCAGCGACGCCGGTGCCGGCCATGATCGCCGTTGGTGTGGCCAGGCCCAAGGCGCAAGGGCAGGCAATCACCAAGACGGCAACGGCGTTGATGATAGCTGTCTCCAGGGAGGCGCCATACAACCACCACCCCACCAGCGTGATCAACGCCAGCACTAGCACGGCGGGTACAAACACCTGGCTGACTTTATCCACCAGTTTCTGGATCGGCGCTTTGGCGGCCTGGGCGTCTTCCACCAGGCGGATGATCCGCGCCAGCACGCTTTCTGCGCCCAGGGCCTGGGTGCGCACCAGCAAACGGCCTTCGCCGTTGATGGCGCCGCCAGTGACCTTGTCGCCGGGCTGTTTTGGCACCGGCAGGCTTTCGCCGCTGATCAATGCCTCGTCGGCATGGCTTTGGCCGTCCACCACTTCGCCATCCACCGGGAAGCGTTCACCGGGTTTGACCAGCACCAGGTCATCGAGCTTCAACGCGTTGATGGCGACCTCTTCTTCTCGGCCATCCAGTACCCGAGTCGCCCGTTCCGGGCGCAAGGCTTCGAGGGCACGGATGGCGCTGGCGGTCTGGCGCTTGGCGCGGCTTTCCAGGTACTTGCCGAGGAGCACCAGGGCGATCACCACGGCCGATGCTTCGAAGTACAGGTGCGGCATGATGCCAGCGGGCGCGGTCAGCCACTCATAGAGACTCAAGCCGTAACCGGCGCTGGTGCCGATGGCCACGAGCAAATCCATATTGCCGGCACCGGCGCGCACGGCCTTCCAGGCGGCGATGTAAAAGCGTGCGCCAAAAATGAACTGCACGGGCGTGGCCAGGGCGAACTGCACCCAGGCGGGCAACATCCAGTGCAGGCCGAAGGGTTCTACCAGCATGGGCAGTACCAACGGCAGCGCCAATAGAATCGCCAGCAGTAATGACCAGCGCTCGCGATGCAGGCGCTGGGCTTGATTGGCGTCGGTGACGGTTTCGCTTTGGGGTAGGGTGGCGGTGTAGCCGGCCTTGTCGACGGCGGCAATCAATACACCGGGGTCCATCTGGCCCAGTACTTCGACATGGGCACGCTCATTGGCCAGGTTGACACTGACGCTTCGCACCCCCGGCACCTTGCCCAAGGCACGCTCGACGCGGCCGGCACAGCTGGCGCAGGTCATGCCACTGATGGGCAGGTCAAAGGTAGTGGGTCCATTCATGGGGCAGTCCTCAAGAAGAAGTTGCCCCTAGAATCAACCTTGACCTGTGGGTAAGGTCAAGCGTGATTAATATTCCAGTGTGGCGGGTTTCAGGTACAGGCCATCCGGGCCTTGGGCGATGCGCAATTTGCGCACGTCACCGGCCTTGAGCGTGATGTTTTGCGCGGGTGGTGCGAGCATCCCGGGCAGGCAGCCTGGGGATTGGCCCGGCAGCAGCTTCAGGCGCAAGGACAGATTGCCCGCCGGCAGGTTGAACGAGGTGGCCTGTTCCTGGAACAGTCGGCCCGCCAGTTGGTCATTCAGGTACAGACCGATTTCACAATTGGTCGGCACTTCCAGGCGTTCCCGAGAAATGATCAGCACCGCATAGTCTTCTGCGGCGAAGGCGTTTGGCGCAGCGGCAGATAAGCTCAGCAGGCCGGCAAGGGCAAAAAACGACCAGCGCATGGCGAATGCTCCGTGGTTTGAATCAACGATGGGTGAAGCTTGGCCTTTGAAGCCGGCGAATACCAGCCCGGCAGAAGTTTTCAGAACTTGACCTTGCCATCGTGGCAAGGTCAACACTGCCTCTAACCGCCCTCAATGGCGCTCAACCTCATTAAAGGAGTCATGTCATGCAAGTATTCAGCGTTGAAGGAATGACCTGCGGCCATTGCGTCAGGGCCGTGACCCAGGCGGTGCAAAGCCAGGACCCGGCGGCGAGTGTGAAGGTCGACCTGGCCGCCAAGGAAGTGGGGGTTGAAAGTCGCTTGTCTGCCGAGCAGGTCATCAGCCTGATCACCGAAGAAGGCTACAGCGCCAAGCTCGCGTAAACTTTCTGATAGTTAGCGAGCTATCGTAATGTTCAGGACACCCAAGCACGGCTAGACTGTTGGGCTGCCGACTCACTTGGGTGTCTGATGAACCTCCGCATAATCCTGATCCTGGGCGCCTTGAGCGCCTTCGCGCCGTTGGCGATCGATTTCTACCTGCCTGGCTTTCCGGCGATGGCCACCGCTTTCGCGACTGACGAGAAGCATATCCAACTGACACTGGCGGTGTATTTCGGCGGCCTGGCCATCGGCCAGTTGATCTACGGCCCGCTGGCGGACCGTTTTGGTCGTCGCGGTCCGTTGCTCAGCGGTGTGACGCTGTTCACCCTGGCCTCGTTTGCATGCGCCTATGCGCCTTCCCTCGAATGGCTGATCGGTGCGCGCTTCGTGCAAGCGCTCGGCGGTTGCGCCGGCATGGTGATTTCCCGGGCGGTGGTCAGCGACAAATGCGATGCCGTGGGCTCCGCCAAGGTGTATTCGCAACTGATGCTGGTGACTGGCCTGGCGCCGATCCTGGCACCATTGGCAGGCGGGGTGATGGTGGGGTTGTGGGGCTGGCAGTCGATCTTCCTGGCGCTGTCGGTGTTCAGTGTATTGGCCGCGATTGCCGTCGCCCTTGGCTTGCCGGAGACCTTTCCGGCCGACAAGCCGCGCCAACCGCTGTCCGGGTCACTGCGCCGCTATGGCGCGTTGCTGTCGGACCGGGTTTACCTCGGCTACGCGCTCACCGGTGGTATCTCGATTGCTGGAATGTTTGCCTACATCGCCGGCTCACCGTTCGTGTTCATCAAGCTCTATGGCGTGGCCCCGGAGCATTACGGCTGGCTGTTCGGCTCCAATGCCGCGGGCTTCATTCTGGTGGCGCAACTCAATGCACGGTTGCTGTCCAAGCGCGGCCCGGCGTTTCTGTTGTCGCGCACGGTGTGGGTCTACGTGCTGGCGGCGATAACCTTGCTGGGTATCACTGCTTTGCGCACCGAAGCATTGTGGCCATTGCTGGTGCCGCTGTTTATTTGCATCGCAAGCTTAGGCTGCATTTTGCCCAACACCTCGGCCTGTGCCATGGCCGGGCAAGGGGCGCGGGCTGGCAGCGCGTCGGCGTTGCTCGGCTGCATTCAGTTTGGCGTGGCGGCAGGGGCCGCTTCGTTGGTGGGCGTGTTGCATGACGGCACCGCCATGCCGATGGCGATGGTCATCAGCTTGTGCGGTGTCTTGGCGGTGACGGTGGCAGTGTCGACCCAACGCCTGCAACGGGCCAGGGCCGCACAGGCGCAGGTCTGACATGCGGATCAGCCAGCGGCGTAGCGCTGCTGGCTGAGGGGAATGTGGTGGGGCGCCTGGATTCTGGCTTTCAGGGTGTCGGCAAAAGCTCGGGCTTCGGCCTCACTGCGAAAGGTAATGGCTTTTTGGTCCAGGCGGACTTCCCATTGGGATTTTGCTAACGCTTTTATCAGGATCTTCATTGCTGACTTCCTCACGTAAAAGAATCGTGGCAAAGGCGGCCAATATAAACCCGAATACGCGCATAAATATGACAAGGATCAACTCTCAGACTAATGGTGTTGCCCATTACTCACATGAATAATGGACAACCCCTACAGCCTTTCTTTCAGAACCCTTCCAACACGATCTTGCCCTTGGCCTTGCCGCTTTCCAGCAGGGCGTGAGCGCGCCGCAGATTGGCTGCGTTGATCACGCCGAAGTGCTCGCCCACCGTGGTTTTCAAGGTGCCAGCGTCGATCAACTGAGCGACGCGATTCAGCAGGTTGTGCTGCTCTATCATGTCGGGTGTCTCGAACATCGAACGGGTGTACATGAACTCCCAATGCAGCGACAGACTCTTGCGCTTGAGCTTGCTCACGTCCAGCGCCTTGGGGTCGTCGATCAGCGCCAGCTTGCCTTGAGGTTGCAGAGCCTCGACCAATTGGTCCAGGTGATGGTCGGTCTGGGTCAGGCTGGCCACGTGGGTCACCTGCGGATGGCCGGCGGCTTTCAGGGCTTCGCTCAACGGCTGGCTGTGGTCGATCACCAGGTCCGCACCCAGGGCCTTGGCCCACGCTTGGGTTTCCGGGCGGGAGGCGGTGCCGATGACGTTCAGCGCGGTAAGTTGGCTGGCCAGTTGGGTCAGGATCGAACCCACGCCACCGGCTGCGCCGACGATCAGCAAGCTTTGGCCTTTATCTTCTTTGCCTTCCCGGACCTGTAGGCGTTCGAACAACAGTTCCCACGCGGTGATGGCAGTCAGCGGCAGCGCGGCGGCCTCAGCGAAGCCCAGGCTCTTGGGCATATGGCCGACGATGCGCTCATCCACCGTGTGCAGTTCGCTATTGCCGCCGGGGCGCACCAGGGAGCCGGCGTAGAACACCTTGTCGCCGGCCTTGAACAACGTCACGTCGCTACCGACGGCCTTGACCACGCCGGCCACGTCCCAGCCCAACACCTTGGCGGCGCCATTTTCCGGGGTGACGTTCTGGCGCACCTTGGTGTCCACCGGGTTGACCGAGATGGCTTTGACTTCGACCAGCAGGTCGCGTGGGCCGGCGACGGGCTCCGGCAATTCGATGTCTTGCAGGGATTTTGGGTCGTTGATGGGCAGTGAGGCGTAGTAGGCAATGGCTTTCATGGGGGCTCCGGAAAAGGGCGGTAATCAGGCGAGAAATTTCAGGCGCTTGAGTTCGAAATGTTCGAGGACATCAGCGGCTTTGGCGCGGAAGGCCTGGATATGTGCGCTCTGGTCGTGGGCGGCCAGCGCCGCATCGTCGCTCCAGCTTTCGAGCATGTAGAACGTCTCTGGGTGTTGCAGGTCCTGGTGCAGGTCGTACTGTTCGCAACCGGCTTCGAGTCGGGTCGGTTCCAGCAGGCCGCGCAACAGGGTTTCCAGGGTGGCCTGTCGGCCGGGTTTGGCGATCAGCGTGGCGATGACGTTAAAGGCGGTGGACATATTCAACTCCTGGCACGTGATGAACGGGATGGACAGATGATTGGCTATTTCCCGGGAAGAAAAAAGCGGCTAAAACAGCAGGCTGTTTCAATAAATTTTTGATAATGAGCGTAAATGCATGCTGCGGTTTGATGATTTGCAGTTGTTTGTGCGGGCGGCGGACCTGGGCAGTTTGTCAGCCGCCGCGAGGGTCATGGACCTGTCGCCGGCGGTGGCCAGCGCCGCGCTCAAGCGCATCGAACAGCAACTGGGCACGCGCTTGTTGGCGCGTTCCACACGCAGCCTGCGTTTAACCGCCGAAGGTGACGGCTTCCTGGAATACGCCCGTGCCGCGTTAAGCTCGCTGGACGAGGGGCGGCGCTTATTGGCCAGCGGCCAGGATCATGTCAGTGGCGTGCTGCAACTGTCGGCGCCTTCGGATTTCGGGCGTAATCAGCTATTGCCGTGGCTGGATGAGTTTCAACGTGAATACCCGCAACTGACCGTGCGCCTGCTGCTGGGGGACCGTATTGCCGACCTGTTTCGCCAGCCAGTCGATATCGCTTTGCGCTATGGCGAGCCCGAGGACTCCAGCCTGATTGCGCTGCCCATCGCCCCGGACAATGTCCGGGTGCTGTGCGCTGCGCCCAGTTACCTTGCCCGGCATGGCGAGCCTCGGCACCTGGAGCAACTGGCCCAGCATAATTGCCTGCTTTATATGCTCGGCAGCCGAGTCCATGACCGCTGGAGCTTCCATGATGGTCGGCGTGAAGTGAGCCTGACGGTGAGCGGTGATCGTTTCAGTGATGACGCTGACGTGGTACGCCGCTGGGCCGTAGCGGGTGTCGGTATTGCCTACAAGTCTTGGTTGGACGTGAGCACGGATGTGTTGGCCGGGCGCTTGCGTGTGATCCTGCCTGAGCTGCGCGGGGAGCACGCACCGCTCAATCTGCTGTGCGCCCACCGCGCGCAGTTGAGCAAACCGATCAACTTGCTGCGGGAAATGCTGGTGTCCCGCTGTGCGACATTGACCGCGCAATGGCCGGAGCGAGTGATCACTGGGCAATAGCCTTCGCGACAGCAGGAAGTTTCACTCAGATTTTGTCCCTAGCTGCACGGTCAGACCCGGCGGAACCGACGTTGTGCGCACCTATACTTTGGCGCCACCGCAGCAGACAAATGATTCAACAGGGAGTGAATACGTGGAAGAAGCACCTTGCATCAGTCAGATCGCCGGCTTGCTCGCCGAGCCCAAACGCACCGCCATGTTGTGGGCCTTGATGGACGGCTCTGCGAAGTCTTCAGAAGAGTTGGCCACACTCACCGGGTTGTCGTCCGCATCGGCCAACGCTCATTTGGCGCGGCTGACTGGGAGCGGCCTGCTACGCTCCGAGGCTCAACGTGGCAAACGACTGTTCAGGGTTGCGGCTGCGGACGTCTGTGCAGCTATCGACGCACTTGCCAATACCACCATGGCCAGCGCGGCACGGAGTACGCCGGGTGCTTTGCCACCGATATTGGTAGCACCGCCGTTGTTGCGTCGCGCCCGGTTGTGCCATGGACACCTCGGTGGGGAACTGGGGGCCGGGTTGTATCAACGCATGTTGACCGCTGGATGGATCGAGCGTCATGAGCAACGCACCGAGGTCACGGTCAAGGGAGCACAGCGCTTGGCGGCCCTGGGTATTTTTACCCAGGCGCTGGCGTCGCCATTGGCCTGCGATTGTTTTGATTGGAGCCAGCAACAGCCCCACCTTGGAGGCGCATTGGGTGCGGGGTTGATGCAGTTGTTCCTGCAGGCGAACTGGATCAATGTGATCAATGAGTCCAGGGCCTTGTTGGTGAATGATGTCGGGCTTGCACAAATCACGCTTATAGCGGCGCCCGAACAATCCTGATGCCGACTGGCGTCGTTCAGAGTTTCAATCAGGTCGTATCCAGCAATAACCAGGGGAAATGATGCCGCACACTCGCCGAGGGGATTTTTACACAGGGGGTGCGGCATGGGTTTGCAGGGCTATAGCGCAGCGGAACGGCTGGAACGGTTGCCCATCAGCGGCTACCACCGAATCATTTTTATCATCATCGTCTTGGCGTTTTTCTTCGACTCCATGGACTTGGCGATGATGACCTTCCTTTTAGGCTCCATCAAAACCGAGTTCGGCCTGAGCACCGCCCAGGCTGGGTTGCTGGCCAGCTCGAGCTTTTTCGGCATGGTGGTCGGCGCTTCGTTGTCGGGGATGCTGGCGGATCGCTTTGGCCGTAAGCCGGTGTTCCAGTGGAGCATCGTGTTATGGGGCATCGCCAGCTACCTGTGTTCCACGGCGCAGACCCTGGAGACATTGACGTTGTTTCGCATCTTGCTGGGGATCGGCATGGGCATGGAGTTTCCGATTGCGCAGTCGATGCTCTCGGAACTGATCCCGGCCAAGGGGCGTGGGCGGTACATTGCCTTGATGGATGGTTTCTGGCCGTTGGGGTTTGTGGCGGCGGGTGTGCTGTCTTATTTCCTGCTGCCGGTGATTGGCTGGCGTGACATCTTCCTGGTGTTGGCGGTACCGGCGGTGTTTGTGTTGGCGATTCGTTTTTTTATCCCGGAGTCGCCGCGGTGGCTGGAGCAGGCAGGAAGGCATGCAGCGGCTGACAAAGTGTTGCAGGGCATCGAGCAGAAAGTGCGTGACTCGCTGGGACGCGCCGATTTGCCGGAGCCGATCCGCCTGCCACGGGTGGAGAGCACGCCCGGGACATTCTTCTCGGCGTTCCAGCAGCTGTGGTCGGCGCAGTATCGCCAGCGCACGATGATGATCTGGAGTGTGTGGTTCTTTGCCTTGCTGGGTTTCTACGGCCTGACTTCCTGGCTGAGTGCGTTGTTGCAGCAGTCGGGTTTTGCCGTCACCCAGTCGGTGTATTACACAGTGATCATTTCCTTGGGGGGGATTCCTGGCTTTCTGATGGCGGCCTGGCTGGTGGAGCGCTGGGGGCGTAAACCGGTCTGCGTGGTGACCTTGCTCGGCGGCGGGGTGATGGCCTTTCTGTATGGGCAGAGTGCGGTGTTTGGCGGCAATGTCGGTTTGCTGATCACATCAGGTTTGTTGATGCAGTTCTTTCTGTTTGGCATGTGGGCGGTGCTGTACACCTACACGCCGGAGTTGTATCCCACGTCCGCACGGGCGACGGGCTCGGGGTTTGCCTCGGCGATTGGTCGGGTTGGCTCGTTGCTGGGGCCGTTGGTGACGGGGTTGGTGTTCCCGATAACCGGGCAAGGCGGGGTGTTTGCCTTGGGCGCGCTGTGCTTTGCGGTGGCGGCGCTGGTGGTGTGGGTGTTTGGGATGGAAACGAAGGGCAAGACCCTGGAAGAGCTGACTGAGATTTAACCTGCGACGCAAAACAATGTGGGAGCGGGCTTGCTCGCGAAGGCAGTGTGTCAGCCGATACATTAGGCGTCTGGGACACCGCATTCGCGAGCAAGCC
>NZ_JBOICG010000555.1:0-11359 GCF_050739995.1 Pseudomonas sp.
TCGGGAGCAAGCCCCCTCCCACATTTAATCTACGGCGCGACCAGATTGCGTTCCTCAAGCAGCCTTACAAAACTATTCAAACTCTGCGACACCGTCCCCCGCCGCCAGATCAGCCATGTATGCAAAATGCGGAAGTTATCTGTCAACGGCCACACACTCACCGCCGCAAACCCCGGCATGCTTTCCAGCATGCTGCGTGGCATCAGTGCCAGGCCGGCTCCGGCGCTGACGCAGGCGAGCATGCCGTGATAAGACTCGATCTCGAAGATCTTGCCCGGCACCGCGCCATCCTGGGAAAACCAGCGCTCCAGGTGATGCCGGTATGAGCAGTTCGAGCGGAAGGTGTAGATGCTCTCTCCGTTCACATCCTGCCCCCGTGTGATCGGCGTGTGATGCAGCGGTGCAATCACCACCATCTCCTCCTCGAACACCGGCACCCCTTCCAGCGTGGCGTGCAACAGCGGCCCATCGACAAATGCCGCCGTCAGCCGCCCCGACAGCACCCCCTCGATCATCGTGCCCGACGGCCCGGTACTCAGGTCCAACTCGACCTTGGTGTGCTTCTGGTTATACGCCGCCAGTAATGCCGGAATACGCACCGCCGCCGTGCTTTCCAGGGAGCCGAGGGCAAACGTGCCCTGGGGCTCCTCCCCCGCCACCGTCGCCCGGGCCTCCTGGACCAGATCGAGAATGCGCCGCGCATAGCCGAGGAAATTCCAGCCGGCCGGTGACAGGCGCAAGCGGCTCTTCTCGCGGATAAACAATTCCACGCCCAGGTCCTGTTCCAGTTGCTTGATACGCGTGGTCAAGTTCGACGGCACGCGATGAATCAACTGTGCGGCAGCGCTGATGCTGCCCTGCTCGGCAACGGCCTTGAAGATTTCCAGCTGCACCAGATCCAAATCATTCTCCAATCGTGAATGTATTGCTTAATATTATTCAGTTTATGAAAAACATACATCCCCGTAGGCTGAACCCATCCCACTCATTCAGCAGGACGGTGCCATGAACGCGACTACCCACGCCCTCTCGATCAACCCCACCAACGGCGAAACCGTCGGCAGCTACCCATACGAAACCGAGTCGCAGCTGAATGCCGCCCTCGATCGCTCCACCCGTGCCTTCCACACCTGGCGTCGCCAACCGGTCAGCCAGCGCGCCGAGTTGCTGCTGGCCCTGGCCGCCGCCCTGCGTGAGCAAGCCGAAACCATGGCGCAGATGATCACCCTGGAAATGGGCAAACCCATCGCCCAAGCCCGCGCTGAAATCGAAAAGTGCGCCCAACTCAGCCAATGGTACGCAGCCCAGGGCCCGGCCATGCTTGCCCCGGAACCGACCTTGGTGGACAACGGCAGCGCGCAGATCGAATACCGCCCACTGGGCCCGATCTTCGCCGTGATGCCGTGGAACTTCCCGGTGTGGCAAGTGCTGCGCGGTGCCGTGCCGACCTTGCTGGCCGGTAACACCTACGTGCTCAAGCACGCGCCCAATGTGATGGGCAGCGCCTACCTGATCCAGCAAGCGTTCCAGAAAGCCGGCTTCGCCGAAGGCATTTTTGAAGTGGTCAACGTGACGAACGAAGGCGTCTCCAAGGCCATCGCCGACCCACGCATCGCCGCCGTCACCCTCACCGGCAGCGTGCGCGCCGGCATCGCCATCGGCTCTCAGGCCGGTGCCGCGTTGAAAAAATGCGTGCTGGAACTGGGCGGTTCCGACCCGTTCATCGTGCTCAACGACGCCGACCTCGACGCTGCCGTGCAGGCCGCCGTGATCGGCCGTTTCCAAAACAGTGGCCAAGTCTGCGCCGCCGCCAAGCGCCTGATCATCGAAGAAGGCGTAGTAGCTGCGTTCACCGCCAAATTCCTCGAAGCCAGCCGCACACTGGTGATGGGCGACCCAACCGCAGCCGACACTTACATCGGCCCGATGGCACGCGTTGACCTGCGTGAAGAGCTACACGGCCAGGTCCAGGCTACCCTGGAAGAAGGCGCGACGCTGCTGCTGGGCGGCAACAAAGTGCCCGGTGCCGGCAACTACTATGAGCCGACCGTATTGGCCAACGTCACCGACCAGATGACTTCGTTCAAACAGGAACTGTTCGGGCCGGTGGCATCAATCATCACTGCACGCGATGCCGACCACGCTGTGGCCCTGGCCAACGACAGCGAGTTCGGGCTGACGGCGAGCCTCTTCACCACCGATGCGGCGAAGGCGCGGGACATCGCCAACCAGTTGGAAACCGGCGGGATCTTCGTCAATTCCTTCAGCGTCTCCGACCCTCGAGTAGCGTTTGGCGGGATCAAAAAGAGTGGGTTCGGCCGCGAGCTGTCGCACTTCGGCGTACGGGAGTTCTGCAACGCACAGACCGTCTGGCTGAACCGCCAATAACCCCTGTAGTGAGCGGGCTTGCCCCGCGCTGGGTGGCGCAGCCGCCCTAAACCCAGACACCTTGGTCTTCCTGAAACACCGCAGCGTCTTTGTTGGGGTGGCTTCGCCCCCAGCGCGGGGCAAGCCCGCTCACTACAATCAAGAAGCGAGTATCAGCAGCGAATATGCCGCCGCACGCACTGCACCAATCCGTCCAGCGCCTGAGACTTCACCGGCGCGAGCACACACACCGTGTGTGCTCGCGTGCCTTCCGTCACCGTCAGGGTGTAATGCACCTGGCCTGGATTCCCGGGCGCTGGAGCGGTACTTTGTGGCAACTGAAAAAAGTCTGACGCGGCGATCAGCTGCCGCAACTCCTGTTGATCCTGCTCGGGTAGCGTGTCCAGTTCCACCGTACGCGGTTGGGCCAGGCCCGGAAAAAAACCAGGCCCGCCGATTTCCTTGATCGAAATTTGCATGACTGTTCCTCACCTCAGACGGAAATACCGACCGCTTTCCAACCGTCCTTGACCGCCTTCTGCTCATCCTTGTTCACGCCGTAAAGACGGCCGGCCACATCGTAAGTAATGCGCGCAAAGCGCAAGAACCCCGAGTTGGGCCGAAGCCGCGCATCACGCAACGCGTCATACCAGATGCGCCCCGCACGTTCCCAGGCGAACCCACCCAATTGAGTCGCTACCTGATAGAACGCATGGTTGGGAATACCGGAATTGATATGCACCCCGCCATTGTCCTCGTAGGTCTGGACAAAATCATCCATGTGCCCAGGTTGAGGGTCCTTGCCCAGCAGTTTGTCGTCAAAAGCAGTGCCGGGAGCCTTCATTGAACGCAGTGCAGTGCCTTTGATTTTTTTGGTAAACAGCCCTTTGCCAATCAACCAATCGGCGTCCTCGGCCTTTTGCTTCAACGCATATTGCTTGATCAGTGAACCGAACACGTCCGACAACGATTCGTTCAATGCCCCGGACTGGTTGAAATACATCAGCTTGGCCTCATCCTCGGTGACGCCATGGGCCAATTCATGGCCAATCACGTCAAGGGCTACCGTGAACCGGTTGAACAACTGGCCATCCCCATCCCCAAACACCATCTGGGTCGAGTTCCAGAACGCGTTGTTATAGCTCTGGCCAAAATGGACGGTTGCGTCCAACGCCATACCGGCATCGTCGATGGAATTGCGGTCGAAGACCTGGTCAAAAAAATCGAAGGTGGCGCCCAGGCCATCATAGGCCTCGTCCACCGCAGCATCACCACTCTCGGGCTGCCCTTCACCACGGATCAGCTTCCCTGGCAGGCTATCGGTACCCTCGGCGCTGTAGATCGAACGCTGTTTCTCGGCGCCCATGGCCAGGGCCTGCTGGGCCGGGCTCTTGGCGGGCACCGCGACCATCCGCAACGAGCGGAATGTGCTGTCCTTGGCACGGGTACGCAGCGCGACATCCCGTTGCGCCTTATTACCGTGGCGCGCGATCTGGTCGAGCATGTAGGGCGGAATCAAGCAGAAAACAGGGTTACGCAAATGGCGATCACACATTGGCTGGCTCCTTTTGGCGTGCGGTGAACGTCCGGGAGACTGTTTCAGGATAGCCCCCGAGGGTTAACGCGTACCTTCAATTGTCATCAAGCTATGTTGCAGTCGCGTTTATCCGAGGAGGACTCACCGATGCCAGCACGTAAAGCCAAAATCGACCTTGCCCACCGCCCCAGACTCGGCGATTTACGCCCGCTGATCATGCCCAGCCCCAGCCTCATGGAAGCCAGGGCGGCGGCGCCTCGCGCTACCTCGGCCAAAGACTTGAAGGACCGGCGCGGCTACGCAGACGATTTTCTCGGCAGCTTCGTAGTGCCATGGCCGACGGTGGAGGAAACCCTCGCGGGTGACGTTCAGACACTGGGCGGTGGCGGCCAGCGCCTGGACTACACGCACTTCTCGGTGACGATGTCCCGCTCCAAACGGCTCGCACTGTATGTGGGCGTCAATATCGACGGAGGCCGGTCGGTAGACATCATCCGCCGCAACGACAGCTGGGCCTACGATGGTCGCCTGCCCAACAGCGCCCAGGTGGGCGACGAGCTGTATGCCAAGAACGGCCTGGATCGTGGCCATCTGGTGCGCCGACAAGACCCCAATTGGGGCGACGACGCCCAGACCGCCAACGCCGACACCTTCCATTTCACCAACTGCTCGCCACAGATGAGTGGGTTCAACCAGAAGACCTGGCTGGAACTCGAAGATTACATTCTGGACAACACGCAACGCTGGAAAGCCCGCGCCACGGTGTTTACCGGTCCGGTGTTTGCCGCGAGTGACCGTGTGTACCGAGGCGTTCAAATTCCCCAGGCGTTCTGGAAAGTCGTCGCCTACCTCAACGACGACGGCAAACCCTCTGCCAGCGCCTACATGATCGACCAAACCCGCGAACTGGATCAGCTCGACCTGGTATTCGGTCAACTCAGGACCTACCAGCGCAGCGTGATCCAGATAGAGCGCCTGACCGGCATCCGCTTCGCCAACCTGGCCGACTACGATGGTTTCAGCAACGAAGAACGCGCCACCGGTACGCGGATCGAAGCGCTGATCCAAGGCCCTGAGGACATTCGGGTCTGAACGGGCGCACCTTGGGCTATGTCGCCTCGTCCTGATCGACTACCATACCGCGCCGGTTCCCAAACGGGACTAATAGGGAATCCGAAGCGCGGTCCCATCGCGTCAATCGGAACTGCCCCCGCAACTGTAGGTGCTGAGCCTGCTCCACACTGCCACTGAGCCATGCTCGGGAAGGCCGGAGCAAGGCGACGACGCATCAGTCAGGAGACCTGCCGGCCCAGCTAGATCACTAACCGGCGGGGTGTCCGGGAAGGACATCCTTGCCCTGCCCCATCGGCAGCGTTCATGGCTGTATTTCCAATACCGTGCCTCCCCAGCTCCTTGTACGGTTCAAACGGAGATGCCCCATGCTGCCACGCGTTACCGCCCTGCTCACCGGCGTAGGCTTCTGTGCCTTGGCCCAGGCCGCGCCCACCCACTTCCCACTGACCGTCGAAAACTGTGGCAGCCACCTCACCTTCCAACAAGCTCCCGCCCGCAGCGTGACCATCGGCCAGGCCGCCACCGAAATGCTCTACGCCCTGGGCCTGGCGGACAAAGTGGTCGGCACCTCGTTGTGGTTCAACAACGTACTGCCTCAATTCAAGGCGCAGAACGACAAGATCGAGCGCTTGGCCAACAACGAGCCGAGCTTCGAAGCCGTGATCGCCAAGCGCCCGCAACTGGTAGCCGCCGAGCTGGAATGGGTGGTCGGGCCGCAGGGCGTGGTCGGCACCCGCGAGCAATTCCATGAACTGAAAATCCCCACCTACCTGCTGCCCTCCGACTGCGAAGGCAAGGACAACCTGGTGGGCGCCGACGGCACGCGCCTTGAGCCGTTTCGCATCGAGACGATCTATAAAAGCATCAGCCAACTGGCGCAGATCTTCGACGTACAGGACCGCGGCCAGCAACTGAACGACGCGCTCAAGGCACGCCTGGCCAAATCGGTCGCCACCGCGCAGGGCAAAGGCCTCAAGCAAGCCAGCGCACTGGTGTGGTTCTCCAGCGCCGAAATGGCCAGCGACCCGTACGTGGCCGGTCATAAAGGCATTCCGGAGTTCATGCTGGAAACCCTGGGCCTGCACAACGTGGTGCAGTCCGATGAAGAGTGGCCCGCCGTCGGCTGGGAAACCCTGGCCAAGGCCAATCCGACCTTCCTGGTGATCGCCCGCATGGACCGCCGCCGCTACCCCGCCGACGACCATGAAAAGAAACTCGCCTTCCTGCGCAGCGACCCGGTGACCCGCAACATGGACGCCGTGAAAAACAACCGCATCATCATTATTGACGCCCTGGCCCTGCAAGCCAGCATCCGCATGTTCGATGGCCTGGAACAACTGGCCGGCGCGATCGACGGCTACGACCTGCCCCAATGATCCGTACCCTGCTCGCCCTCACCCTGCTACTGCTCGCGGTCCTTGCTGGCGTGGCCATCGGCGAAACCGCCATCGAACCGCAGGTGGTGTTGCAGGTGCTCGCCAACAAACTGTGGGCGGCCGGCTATGTGCTGGACCCCATCGACGAAGGCGTGGTGTGGAACTACCGCCTGACCCGTGCCCTGGTTGCCGCCGCCTGTGGTGCGGGGTTGGCGACCTGCGGCGTGATCTTGCAGTCGTTGCTGCGTAACCCCCTGGCCGACCCGTACCTGCTCGGCATCAGCGCCGGTGCGTCAACTGGCGCCGTGCTGGTGGCGTTGATCGGCGTGGGTGGCGGCTTGATTTCGCTGTCGGCGGGCGCGTTCGTCGGCGCCATGGCGGCGTTTGCCTTGGTGATTCTGCTGGCCCGCGCCAGCGGTTCGGCCAGCGGCACCGGGCAGATCATCCTCGCCGGTATTGCCGGTTCGCAGTTGTTCAATGCCCTCACCGCCTTCCTGATCACCCAGTCGGCCAGCTCCGAACAGGTCCGCGGCATCATGTTCTGGCTGCTGGGCAACCTCAGCGGCGTGCGCTGGCCCTCCGTGTGGCTGGCGGTGCCCGTGGCGGTCTTGGGCCTGGCGGTGTGCCTGTGGCATCGCCGTGCGCTGGATGCATTTACTTTTGGCACGGACTCGGCGGCGTCCCTCGGCATCCCGGTGCGCCGCGTGCAGTTCGTGCTGGTGGGTTGCGCGGCGCTGGTGACGGCGGTGATGGTGTCGATTGTCGGCTCCATCGGCTTTGTCGGGCTGGTCATTCCCCATGCCGCGCGCCTGCTGCTGGGCACTGGACATTCGCGCTTGCTGCCGGCCAGCGCCCTGGGCGGCGCGCTGTTCCTGATTGCGGCAGACGTACTTTCACGCACCTTGATCAAAGGCCAGGTGGTTCCGGTCGGGGTGGTCACAGCATTGGTGGGCGCGCCGGTGTTTGCGCTGATCCTGATCGGTCGGAGGAACGCGCGATGAGTGTCTTGAGTTGCACCGGTCTGGGTTTCAAAGTGCGTGAGGCCCCGTTGCTGCATGACATCCACCTTGACGTTCAGTTGGGCGAAACCCTGGGCATCGTCGGGCCGAACGGCTCCGGCAAGTCCACCCTGCTCAAGCTGCTCGCCGGCTTGCGCGCACCGGCCAACGGCGAAGTACGGTTGGGCGGCCAGCCCCTGGACAAACTGTCGCGCCGCGCCATCGCGCAGCAACTGGCGCTGGTGGAGCAACAAGCCGACACCGACGACGCCATCCGCGTGTTCGACGCTGTGGCCCTGGGGCGCACGCCCTGGCTGTCGGCACTGAGCCCGTGGTCCAGCGAAGACCATGCCATCGTAAGTCAGGCACTGCATGACGTAGACGCCACCCACCTGGGCCAACGCGCCTGGCGCAGCCTCTCCGGCGGTGAACGCCAACGCGTGCACATCGCCCGCGCCCTGGCACAACGCCCGCAGATTCTGCTACTGGATGAGCCAACCAACCACCTGGATATCCAGCATCAACTGGCAATCTTGAAAGGCGTGCAAGCGTTGCCGGTGACCACGCTGATTGCCCTGCATGACCTCAATCAGGCACTGACCTGCGATCGCCTGGCCGTGCTGGATCGCGGGCACTTGGTGGCGCTGGGCAAGCCGCTGCAGGTACTGACACCACAACGCTTGCAGGACACGTTCGGGGTACAGGCGCATTACCTGACGGACCCGTTCGACGGAGCGCAGATCCTGCGCTTACGCCCAAGTTGACTGACGGAGCACCGCTCAGATGTGGGGCAGGCAACCTATTCATTGGCAGTGCCGCCGCCTTCGCAGCCTCGCTAAAGCTCGACAGCTCCCACAGAGGTCCTGGAGAGGACACTTAGGGAATAGTTCACCGCAGATTTTCATCAATGATCCTGAGCCACGGCCAGCGCGCCTGATAACTGCGCGCCTTCTGCACGAACAACTCAGGCTCCGGGTGCAGGGGGTTAATCCGCAGTACGCCCTGCTCTACATCCGCCAACCCATACGGCGCATACACCTCACCCGTCTCAATCTCCAGCCCGATACACGTGCCCGCTACCAGGTAACGGTCAACGCCCTGCCTGGCCGAGTGCAGCTGCGGATAAGGCCGGCCAAACCGCTCGGCGTACCACAGGTGAACCCGCGCCTGGTTCTTGACCTCGACGTTGACGCCCAAGTCCTGAAACAGCTGCTCAGCGGCGCGGATCACTTTGTCTTCAGCCTCGTAGGACAGGTCGGTATCGAAGTAAAAAACGTCGTAGTCCTTTACTCCCTGAGCGGCGGGAAGGTTTGATTGATAATTCCACACCGCCTGGAACAGACAGCCTGCCGTGAGCATGCATTGGGCCACGCCGAGGTCAGGCAGGCGCGCGGTGATTTCGGCGTTGATGGGGTTGGCCATGGCCAGTTCGAGCAAGGTTTTGACGGTCAATGTCATGGTGGTTCCTTCATCTACGGTGTAAGCGACCGACTCTAACCCACCCATGATGACAGTCCCCCTTAAGCCAGTTGACTGTTTAGCCCCTGGAAGGAATGGAGGCGACAAAACCCTCTAGCCACTCAGTGGATGTGTGCAGCTTTTCGTTCTCCAGCCATAAGAGTCCGATATCCAGCCACTTCAACAGTTTTTCAGTCTCACTATCAGGCCGTGTCGGCAACACAATCGCGGTATGACAACTCTCCGAAGGGCCTATAAGCCGGTGCCAATAGGAGAAGACCTGCCCAATCGCCATCCGAATTTGCGATGGATCTGCGCTGCTCTTCACCTCGATCAGTAAATCGTCCTTGGGCCCCTTGTATTTTTTGACCAAGATATCGTAACGGCAGTCCTTAGCTCGCCCCTCAAGAAGGTTCCAGCCCGCCAGGATTCTTTAGCGTCACTCCCGACACCAGTACTGAAACCCTCATCACCAACAGCTACGAAACCTTCACCTCCGTCAGCCTCCTGCTGCTCGACCTGTTCGAAGACCTCAGCAGCAAGCACCGCGACACCGCTTTGGCCATCCACCAACTGAGCGAACTAGGCGTACTTCTCACCGCCAAACTCCTTGACCGCGAAGCGCCCTGCCCCAGCTGACGATCAGCCCTTCAACTCAACTGCCCGATTGCCCGCCGCGTCATCGTAGGCCACATACAACGACTCGGCGATCTGGCTTTTGATGGCTTTGGTGGATTCCAGCCCCAGCACGAAACCTTCAGCCTTGCCTCCGGCGCGGTTGAGTTCTTCATGGGTGGAGGCACCAGTGATGGCATCCAGGAGTTTGGCGGCGTGAGGGCCTACGCCCTTGGGGAGGGAAATTTGGTCGATGGACATGGCGATACCTATAAGAAGAAGGATCGGTAGCGCGTGGAACCACTGCCGGGGTTGGCATGGTAGACCTGTTTGGAAAAAAGTTCTGCTTTCCAGCCCTATCGCTCGACTTCACGCACCAACACCCCAAACAACTCCCCCCGCGGCCTCTCACCTACCTCAATCCCCGCCTTCTCAAACCACTCCCGCCCCGCCTCTGGATGTGGCCCGCTCAACACCACTACGCCCTTCTCGTACGTATACCGTGCCGCCGCCACATCGCCATTCCGATAAGTCGCAATCGTCGTATAGGGTGACGCCGCATCAGCCGGCGGAAAGTAAGGCCCATCCTGATAAAACACGTTATCCGGTTGCCCATCCCACACCACCCGCACCGCCGCATCATCAACCCCTTTCCCTTCAAACCCGGGCCGTCCCGCTTCGGAGTCCAGGTCTTGCGGTATCAAACCCAGGTTGCTGTCATCCGCCAGGTAAGCTCCCATGCACAGCCCCAGGTAGCGCCCACCCTTGGCCACATAGTCACGAATGGCTTGCGCCCGAGCATCGCCCAGGCTGGCCAGGGCGCCGGGAATGTCCTGGCCGCCACCGGGTTGCACATAGAGGTCATAGCGGGCGAGATTTTGCGGGGTGATGTCGATCGACTCTTTCGCGCCGACGAAGTCAATGTGGTAGTTCGGGTTGAGGTGCAACAGGGCGGTTTTGACGTTTTCAGAGCAGTCATCACAACCCGCCGGGCCACGGTAGATGGCGACGTGGCTGATGGTGGGCGCCGCCTGTGTTGGAGACGGCTGCAATGCGGCGAAGGCAAGTAATGTTGAGGCAACGGCACGTAGCTTCATGGTCACGAGTTCACGAAAAAGGGATGCGCGTGAATACGCTAGCTCGAACGGCGTGGGGAATACGTTAATAGTTGTAAATCGGCTACTGTCGCGTAAATCAACATTCAACCGGGGCAAGCCATGGAGCTGAAGTTCAGTCACGTCGATGTATTGGTAGAGGATCTCGAAGAGGCCTGCGCGTATTACGCGAAAATCCTCAAGGCCAGGATCTCCACCACCCAAGTGTGGGAGCGCGGTGGTTTGCATGTGCGCTATGCGGTAGCGCTGATGGGCCAGGAGCGTTTCATGCTGGTGCAACCGCTGGCGGGAAACCTGCGGGAGCTACTGGATGCGCACGGCGAAGGCATGATTTACCGGCATTGCTACACAACGCCCGATATCGAGGTGGCCTATGCCGAGTTGGTCGCAGAGGGGGTCCAGCCGCAGGATGAGAACGGCCAACCATTGGCCCTGGAGGATCTGCAGTCACCATCCGGCACGCGCATCATTTGGCTGCCCAAGCGCTTTGGGCATTTCTCTGTCGAGATCTTGGAGGAGCAAGGCCTGGAAGCCTTTATCGCGCGCGTGTTTGCTTGAACAGCCTGGGGCGGACCTTATCGCCCCAACAGCTCCCTGACCCGCCCCCCTAGCCCCTCCACCGCAAACGGCTTCGTCAACACACCCATTCCCGCCGCCAGTTGCCCATAACCCATCACCGCGTTTTCGGCGTAGCCGGTAATGAACAGCGTCTTCAAGCCTGGCCGCAGCGTCATGCCCGCTTCCGCCATCTGCCGGCCATTCATCCCGCCCGGCAACCCGACGTCGGTCACCAGCAAATCAATGTGCACGTCCGACCTC
>NZ_JBOICG010000556.1:0-8629 GCF_050739995.1 Pseudomonas sp.
GCTGTGCATCACTCGGCGAACCGGCGGAACACCAGGGAACCGTTGGTGCCGCCAAAACCGAACGAGTTGGAGATCACCACGTCGATCGGCATCGGTTGCGCTTCGTGGGGCACGAAGTTCAGGTCGCAACCTTCGTCCGGCTCATCAAGGTTGATGGTCGGCGGAGCGACCTGGTCCTTGATGGCCATCACGCTGAAGATAGCCTCGACCGCACCTGCCGCGCCCAACAAGTGGCCGGTCATGGACTTGGTCGAGCTGACCGCCAGCTTGTAGGCATGCTCACCGAACACCGACTTGATGGCCTCGGCTTCCGCCAGGTCGCCCGTCGGGGTCGAAGTACCATGGGCGTTGATGTACTGCACCTGGTTGGCATTGACCTTCGCATCGCGCAAGGCGTTGGTGATACAGCGCGCAGCACCGGCACCGTCGGACGGTGGCGAGGTCATGTGGTAGGCGTCACCGCTCATGCCAAAACCAATCAGTTCTGCGTAGATGGTCGCACCACGGGCCTTGGCGTGCTCAAGCTCTTCCAATACCAAGGCACCAGCGCCATCGGACAGTACGAAACCGTCACGGCCCTTGTCCCACGGACGGCTGGCACGAGTCGGCTCGTCGTTACGGGTCGACAGCGCACGGGATGCGCCAAAGCCCCCCATGCCCAGGCCGCATGCAGCCATTTCGGCGCCGCCGGCGATCATCACGTCCGCTTCGTCATAGGCGATGTTGCGCGCCGCCATGCCGATGCAGTGAGTGCCCGTGGTGCACGCCGTTGCGATGGCGTAGTTAGGCCCCTGTGCGCCCAAATGGATGGACAGGAAACCGGAAATCATATTGATGATCGAGCCCGGCACGAAGAACGGTGAAATTCGACGGGGGCCGGAATCGTGCAACGTGCGACTGGTTTCTTCGATATTGGTCAAACCACCAATACCCGATCCCATGGCCACGCCGATGCGGTCACGGTTGGCGTCGGTGACTTCCAGGCCGGCGTTACGCACCGCCTGAAAACCGGCTGCCAGGCCGTATTGAATGAACAGGTCGAGCTTGCGGGATTCCTTGACCGAGAGATATTCCTCGACATTGAAACCCTTTACCGAGCCGCCAAAACGGGTGGAATAGGCAGAAAGGTCCGTGTGTTCGATCAGACCAATACCACTGTGGCCAGCCAGAATGCCCTGCCAACTGCTCGGCACATCCGTGCCCAGTGGCGACAACATACCCATACCGGTGACTACGACGCGTCTACGCGACACAGCACTCTCCTTTTTCTAATGACGACACTTTGCTTCAGCATTCACTTTTCATCAGGGCTAAAGAAAAAACCGCACGCCGTTACAGCAGTGCGGTTTTTCCCTGACAGCAAGCGACGACTACAAACTATTACGCCTGGTGGCTAGTAACGTAGTCGATGGCAGCTTGAACAGTAGTGATTTTTTCAGCTTCTTCGTCCGGGATTTCGGTCTCGAATTCCTCTTCCAGAGCCATCACCAGCTCAACGGTGTCAAGGGAGTCGGCACCCAGGTCTTCAACGAAGGAAGCGCTGTTGGTCACTTCTTCTTCTTTAACGCCCAGTTGCTCGGCAACGATTTTCTTGACGCGCTCTTCGATGGTGCTCATACCTTGTTTTCACTCCTAATGGACAAATTCAGGCAGCTGGCCAGTGGGTAAGTGTATAGAAAGCCATTTCAGCTTTTCAACTGAAAGCTTCACCCTGTACCCGGTCGGCCACCTGCCTATAAATTAAGTTGCAGCTTTATAACGGATTTTAGACAGCTCGTATGACATTTTTTTGAAGCGATCCGTCACAATTTAACTCATGTACATCCCGCCGTTCACCGGGATTGTAGCCCCAGTCACGTATGCCGCACCGTCGGATGCCAGGAAAGTGACCACATTCGCGATCTCTTGAGCCTGGCCCAGACGGCCCAGCGGAATCTGCGTCAGCAAGGCTTCACGCTGTGCTTCCGGCAGTTCGCGGGTCATATCGGTGTCGATGAACCCAGGGGCCACCGAGTTGACCGTAATCGACCGCGAACCGACTTCACGCGCCAATGCACGGCTGAAACCTTCCAGGCCGGCCTTGGCGGAGGCGTAGTTTACTTGGCCTGCGTTGCCCATGGCACCCACTACGGAACCAATATTGATAATTCGGCCCCAACGCGCCTTGGTCATGCCACGCAAAACGCCCTTGGACAAGCGAAACAGACTGTTCAAGTTGGTATCGACCACGTCGTACCACTCGTCGTCTTTCATACGCATCATCAGGTTATCGCGGGTGATGCCGGCGTTGTTCACCAGAATCGCCGGAGCGCCGAATTGTGCGGTGATCTCGGCCAGCACAGCAGCCACGGATTCATCGCTGGTCACGTTCAGTTCAAGGCCGGCGCCTTGTACGCCGTGTTCCTTCAGGGTCGCGGCGATACGCTCGGCGCCCGAAGCGGAAGTAGCGGTGCCGATCACGACAGCGCCCTGACGGCCCAATTCCAGGGCAATCGCCTGGCCAATGCCACGGCTGGCGCCGGTAACCAGTGCAACTTTACCTTGCAGACTCATGCAGGCTTCTCCTAAGTGTGGGGATCAGGCCAGTGCCGCGCGAGCGGCAGCGAAGGCATCCGGGGTATTGAGGTTGGCAGTCGACACGCCGTCGGCGCAACGCTTGTTCAAGCCGGCCAGGACTTTGCCTGGGCCGCACTCGACCAGTTCAGTGGCGCCCTTGGCGGCCAGGGTCTGAACCGACTCAACCCAACGTACAGGCTTATAGAGCTGTTCCAGCAGGTCACGCTTGAGGGTGTCGAGGTCGGCGGCCACGGCTGCGCTGACGTTCTGCACCAGTGGGATCTGCGGCGCCTGCCAATTGATGGCGGCGATGGACTCGGCAAAACGCTCGGCGGCCGGGCGCATCAGTTCGCAGTGGGATGGCACGCTCACTGGCAACGGCAGCGCACGCTTGGCACCGCGGGCCTTACAACCCTCGATGGCACGCTCAACAGCAGCCTTGGCACCGGCGATCACTACTTGCCCAGGAGAGTTGAAGTTCACTGCGCTGACCACTTCGCCCTGTGCCGCTTCGGCGCAGGCAGCAATCACATCAGCATCTTCCAGGCCCAGGATAGCGGCCATGCCGCCCTGCCCGGCCGGAACGGCTTCCTGCATCAGTTGGCCGCGACGCTCGACCAGCTTGACCGCTTCACCGAGGGTCAAGCTGCCCGCGGCAACCAAGGCACTGTATTCACCCAAGCTGTGACCGGCAACGAATGCCGGACGCGCGCCGCCCTCTGCCAGCCACAAGCGCCACAAGGCGATGGAAGCGGTCAGGATCGCCGGCTGGGTTTTGTCGGTTTGATTGAGCTGTGCTTCCGGCCCTTGCTGGGTCAGTGCCCACAGGTCGTAACCCAGGGCATCGGAAGCTTCCTTGAAGGTTTCCAGGATCAGCGGGTATTGCGCGCCCAGCTCGGCCAACATGCCGAGGGACTGCGAGCCCTGCCCTGGAAAGACGAATGCGAGGGATGTAGACATGTAACAAGCCCCTAATGATCTGGTCGTCAAAAATGCTCACTCCTACGGTGGGAGCGAACGAAACTGACAGATTGGATGGTCAATTGAACTGGCCGGTCACATTTAAGCACTCCCGGGCCGATTCGCCTAAGGCAACAGATCCTCAAGACGGCCGTGCAAACGCTGCGGCAGGTTTTCCTGAATTTCGATTACGGCGCGTGCAATCGCACTTTGAAAGCCCTCAACACCCGCCGAACCATGACTTTTCACCACAATGCCCTGCAAGCCGAGAAAGCTGGCACCATTATGCCGTGCCGGCGCCAAGTCAGCCTGCAAACGACGCATCAACGGCAATGCCAGGGCGCCGACTGCACGCGAAGCCAGGTTTCGCTTGAACAGCGCCTCAATACGCGTGGCTATCATGGTCGCCAAGCCTTCACTGGACTTGAGCAGGATATTGCCGACAAATCCGTCGCACACCACCACATCCGCCTCGCCCCGGTACAAACCGTCGCCTTCGACAAAGCCGATGTAATTCAGCCCACGCGCGCCCTGCAACAGCGTAGCCGCCAGCTTGACTTGCTGGTTGCCCTTGATGTCTTCGATGCCGATATTCAGCAGGGCCACCCGCGGCCGCGTCACACCCAGCGCTTCGGCGGCCACCGAACCCATCACAGCGAACTGGAACAGGTGTTCGGCGCTGCAATCGACGTTCGCGCCCAAATCCAGCAACTGGCAATAGCCCTTCTGCGTCGGAATCGCCGCCACCATCGCCGGCCGATCAATGCCAGGCAGCGTCTTGAGCACATAGCGCGACAGCGCCATCAAGGCGCCAGTGTTCCCGGCACTGACACAAGCCTGCACCTTGCCATCACGCAACAGTTCCAAAGCTACCCGCATCGAGGAGTCAGGCTTGCCACGCAAGGCTGTCGCCGGCTTTTCATCCATACCGATGGTTTCGCTGGCCGGAACAATCGTCAGGCGCGCGCGATCCACCGCCGGATGGCTGGCAATCAGTTCTTCAAGTAGGGAGTGTTGACCGACAAGGGTCAGGTGCAGCGAGGGCGTTGCAGACAGGCTGGCAATGCAAGCCTGAACAATGCTGCGGGGACCGAAGTCCCCGCCCATTGCGTCAATCGCGATGACTTGAGCGGACAAGTGATTACTCGTCAGCGCCCTTGTCGATCACTTTACGGCCACGGTATACGCCTTCTGGCGATACGTGGTGACGCAGGTGAACTTCACCGGTGGTCTTTTCTACGGACAGGGTGCTTGCCTCGAGAGCGTCGTGCGAACGGCGCATGTCACGGGCGGAGCGGGATTTTTTGTTCTGCTGAACAGCCATAATTGATTAACTCCTAAACGTTTGGGTCACGCTTTAACTGCGCCAATACACTGAACGGGTTGGACCGCGTTACCTCGTCCTCGCTCGGTTCGGGCTCGTCATCGAGGCCCGCCGGCTGCTGGCATTCTTCCGGATGATGAGCAGGCACAATGGGCAAGGCGAGCAAAAGCTCCTCCTCGATCAGTGCATGCAGATCCAAAGGATCTTCGCCCAGTTCCAGCACGTCATAACCTTTCGGCAACGACTGGGTATTCGCACCCTCCTTCACCACAGCATAACTGCACTCGCTGTGGATCGGCAGGGTGACCAGCTCAAGACAACGCTGGCAAACCATTTTGACTTCGGTGTCGATAAAACTGTGGATTACCACAGATTTACGTTCATCTCGTTCAAAAACGAATTTGGCCTGCACCGTACCGACAGTGTCGGAAAGCGGGTCGCAGAGTCTCTCCAAATCGGCCAGCAGCAGTTCACCTTGAAGGGAAGTGCCACGATCAGCCAATTTGCGCGGGTCAACGTGAGGTGGAATCGGGTCATTCAACATAGGCGCAGCATTATAGGGATGCACCCAGCCATGTCAAAGGAAATTCAGCCCTGTGCGTCAGCCGGTCGCCCCGCTAGAATCGGCGGCTGCCTTGAGGAGACGCCCATGCTGCCTTTATTACTCGCATCCAGCTCGGTTTATCGCCGGGAATTGCTGAGCCGCCTGCACTTGCCATTCACCTGCAGCTCGCCGGATATCGACGAAAGCCATCGTGCAAATGAGTCCGCTGTGGAACTGGTCAAGCGCTTGGCCAAACAGAAAGCTCGCGCACTGGCGACTACCCATCCAGGGCATTTAATCATCGGCTCCGACCAGGTGGCCGCGCTTGAAGGGCGCATTATCGGCAAACCCCACACATTTGAAAACGCCCGTGAACAATTACTGGCCGCCAGCGGCAAGCGAGTCAGCTTCCTGACCGGACTGGCGTTACTGAACACCGAGACGGGACGCTGCCAGGTCGATTGTGTACCGTTTACCGTGCATATGCGTAAGCTCGACGCAGAGCGGATCGAGCGCTATTTGCGGACCGAGCAACCCTATGACTGCGCGGGCAGCTTCAAGGCCGAAGGGCTGGGTGTGAGCCTGTTTCAGAGCACCGAAGGGCCGGATGCGACCAGCCTGGTCGGCTTGCCACTGATCCGACTGGTCGACATGCTGCTCGCAGAAGGCGTACAAATTCCTTAAAGCCCACCCCAAAACCACTGTGGGAGCTGGCTTGCCTGCGATAGCGGTGGATCAGCCAATATAAATGTCGACTGAACCATCGCTATCGCGGGCAAGCCCGCTCCCACAGTTGAAGCGATACGCCCACTGGATTAGCGCAGGGCCGGCCCCTGGAAGCCCATGTAAAAGGCCAGCTTTTCCGCCACGCTGGCGCCGAGCCGCTTGGAGAACCGATCAAACGGCGACTCCTCGACTGTGAAATCCACCAGTTCCTTCTCGCCAATCACATCCCGCGCCACCGAACTGGCACTGCCCAAGCCATCGATCAAGCCCAGCGGTAACGCCTGCTCGCCCGACCACACCAGCCCGGAAAACAACTCCGGATGCTCTTTATCCTTCAGGCGATCACCACGGCCCTGCTTCACGCTGGCAATGAACTGACGATGAGTAGTGTCGAGCACGCCTTGCCAGAACTGGGTTTCGTCGGCCTTTTGCGGCTGGAACGGGTCAAGGAATGACTTGTGCTCACCTGAAGTGTAAGTGCGGCGCTCCACTCCCAACTTCTCCATGGTCCCGACAAAACCGTAACCGGCAGCCGTCACACCAATGGAGCCGACCAGACTGGCCTTGTCGGCATAGATCTGATCGGCGGCGCTAGCAATGTAATAAGCCCCCGAGGCCCCCAGGTCGGAGATCACCGCATACAGCTTGGTATCCGGGTGCAGCGCGCGCAGACGGCGAATCTCGTCGTAAACATAACCCGATTGCACAGGACTACCGCCCGGGCTGTTAATGCGCAGGATCACGGCCTTCACCTTGGAGTCTTCAAACGCAGCACGCAGAGCGCTGACAATATTGTCGGCGCTGGCGGACTCCTTGTCGGCAATCACCCCGCGCACCTCGATCAACGCGGTGTAGTGGCTGCCACGGGTAGCGCTTTTTTCCACATCCATCAGTGGACTGAACAGCGCCAGCATGGCGATGAGCCAGACAAAGGTCAGCAGCTTGAAGAATATCCCCCAACGCCGTGCACGACGCTGCTCCTGGACGCTGGCCAGGAGGGTTTTCTCCAGCAACTTCCAGCTCTTGTCATCAGCGCTTTCAGCCTTTTCAGGCGCTTTCCACTCGTCACTCATGCCATTAACCCCAGCAAAGACTTATCGGGCCTGACTGAGCCAGGCCTGCAATTCGGAAAAATGATCAATCGTCAGCCGAGGCTCGTATTGCTGCAAGGCCTCAGCCGCCTGGGCACCATAGCTGACGGCCACACTGTCCATGCCAGCGTTGCGCGCCATCATCAAGTCGAAGGACGCATCCCCCACCATCAACGCCTGACGCGGTGCCACGCCGCAATGGGCCAGGATCTGTTCCAGCATCAGAGGGTGAGGCTTGCTGGCAGTTTCATCGGCTGCACGGGTGATATCGAAATAATCCTCAAAACCATGGGCCTTGAGCACCCGGTCCAGCCCGCGACGAGCCTTGCCGGTGGCGACGGCCAAGTGATAGCCCTCGGCGCGGAACGCCTCAAGGGATTGCCTTACACCCTCAAACAACGGCGAAGGTTCGGCTTCCAAGGCAATGTAGTGATCGGCGTAGTGCTGACGAAACGCTATCAGCTCTTCGCCACCAATCTCCGGGTACAACGTACGTATCGCCTCAGGCAAACCCAAGCCGATGATGCCCTTGACCGCCAAGTCGCTGCACAGTGCATAGCCGGAACGGGTCGACGCCATGTGCATCGACTCGACGATACGGCCAATGGAGTCGGCCAGCGTGCCATCCCAATCAAAAATCAGCAGCTTGTAGTCAGGGTGCGACACTCAAACGCTCCACGGTCTTGGCCCACATCTCATCGACCGGCGCCTGCAACTTCAGCTCGCCGCCATCGGGCAGCGGCACGGTGAGCATGTAGGCGTGCAGGAACAAGCGCTTGCCACCCAGGTCGCGAATTTCCTTGGAGAAGTCCTCGTCACCGTACTTGGTATCGCCCGCAATACAGTGACCGGCGTGCAGGGTATGCACGCGAATCTGGTGGGTACGACCGGTGACCGGCTTGGCCTCGACCATCGTGGCGAAATCACCAAAACGGCGTAGTACCTTGAACAGGGTCAGGGCTTCTTTGCCCTCCTCGTCCACTTCCACCATGCGCTCGCCGGAACGCAGGTTGCTCTTCTGCAACGGCGCTCGAACGCTTTTGATCGAACTGGCCCAGTTTCCGCGCACCAGCGCCATGTAGCGCTTGTCCACGCCATCGCCACGCAGGGCAGTGTGCAGATGGCGCAGCATGCTGCGTTTCTTGGCGATCATCAGCAGGCCGGAAGTGTCGCGATCCAGGCGATGGACCAGCTCCAGCTCCTTGGCATCAGGCCGCAATTGACGGAAAGCTTCGATCACGCCGAAATTCAGGCCGCTGCCACCGTGAACCGCAATACCGCAAGGCTTGTTGATCACGATCAGCTTGTTGTCTTCAAAGACAATCGAGGCTTCCAGGCGCTGCAACAGCCCTTGGGCCAGCGGAACAGGTTCGTCACGCTCCGGCACGCGGACCGGTGGCACACGGACGATATCGCCCGCCTGCAGCT
>NZ_JBOICG010000557.1:0-5305 GCF_050739995.1 Pseudomonas sp.
GCTCCCGATAGCGGTGGATCAGTGACAGATGCAGTGACTGACACTCCGCTATCGGGAGCAAGCCCCCTCCCACAGTTTTACCGAGTTGAATCAGTAGCCGACGGTGAAGCGCTGGCGCGAATGCTTCGGTGTTTCCACTTCATCGATCAACGCGATGGCGAAGTCAGCAAAACTGATCCAACTGCGACCTTCGCTGCTCACCAGCAAATCATCCTGGCCCAGGCGGAATTTGCCGGTGCGCTCGGTCTCCACGAACTCCGCCGACGGCGACAGAAAGGTCCAATCCAACTCTTTTTCCTGGCGCAATGTGTCAAGAAACTCCGCACCCGCGCTGGCTTCGGCTTTGTATTCAGCCGGGAAGCCCGGGCTGTCGATCACGCGGCCGCCACCGGGCAGCAACAGCGAACCGGCGCCACCCACCACCAGCAGGCGCTTCACACCGGCCTTTTTCACCGGGCCGATGACGGCACTGGCCGGTAGTGTAGAAAAGTGTGCCGCACTGATCACCACGTCATTGCCGCTCACGGCTTGTTGCAGGGCGTTGGCATCCAAGGCGTCGACTTGCTTGAAAGTCACGCCCGGGCGCGCCGCCAGCTTGTCAGTGTTACGAGCGATGGCAGTGACGGTATGCCCACGGCGCAGCGCTTCTTCCAGCAGTTGGCTACCGGCACGGCCGGTGGCACCAATGATTGCGATCTTGCTCATGACATTCTCCAGTACGATCAGGGTTTAAAACCAATCACCACTTCATTTCGCCCTTGGCGACTTTGGCGCTCAGTTCTAGCGAACTTTCGTCAGCGAGGGTTGGGTAACGCTTCTTCATGGCCGCGATGAGGGCGGCGGAATCCTTGGCCTTGGCGGTTTCTTCGTCGAACGCTTTGATGTAGTCCGCGGTGAAGGCTACGGATTTGAGCGACGGGCTGCCCAAGTAGTGACCTGGAATCACGGTGTGCGGTTTCAGCTGTTCGATACGTTGTAGCGTAGCCAACCAATCTTTGTGGGACTGCGCGCTCTGGGTATCGGCCATCCACAGGTGGATGTTTTCTGCGACGACCACGCCGCCCACCACCGCCTTGATCGATGGAATCCACACAAAGCTGCGATCCGGCTGCGGGCCGTCCAGGCCGACGACGTCCAGTTGCTGACCTTCAAGTGTCAGGCTGTGGCCCTCAAGCACTTGCGGCACGATGGTTTTGGCCGGTTTGTCGGCACCCATTTTCGGGCCCCAGAACTCCAGCTTGCCAGCCACGGTGGCCTTGATATGGTCGACTACCGGTTGCGGTGCCAGCACCTTGGCGTCGGGGAAGGCGGCGGTCAGGGTATCGAGGCCGAAGTAGTAGTCCGGGTCGCCATGGCTGATGTAGATAGTGGTCAGGTGCTTGCCGCTGGCGCGGATCTTTTGCACAAGCTGCTCGGCCTGGCTTTTGCCGAACTGCGCATCCACCAGGATCGCGTCCTTGGCACCGCTGACCAGCACCGAGCTGACCGGGAAGATCGCGGCTTCGCCTGGGTTGTACACGTCGAGTTTAAGGTCGGCCGCTGCCGCGTGGGCTGCAAAAGCCAGGGCGGCGGTGGCCAGGGTCAAGCGTTTGAAGGTCGAGAACATCGGGCAGCTCCTGCCGTTGCTAAGGGATGCACAGAGCTTAGTTGCACCAAACGCAACAAAAAATGCGATGCTTGGACATAGTTTGTTTCTGAAAGCGGGCAAATCATGGATCGTCTTCAAGCAATGCGCGTGTTTGTCACTGTAGTGGACTTGGGCAGCCAATCCGCCGCCGCCGACCACCTGGACCTGTCACGCCCCGTGGTCTCGCGCTATCTGGCCGAGCTGGAAGACTGGGTCGGCGCGCGCCTGTTGCACCGCACCACGCGCAAGCTGAGCCTGACCGCCGCCGGCAGTGAAACCCTGCCGCGCTGCAAGCAACTGTTGGATCTGTGCTGCGACATGCAAGCCGCCGTCGCCGAACCCGATGACGCGCCTCGTGGCCTGTTGCGCTTGAGTGTCAGCACCTCGTTCGGCCAGGCGCAATTGGCGGACGCTATCGCCGAATACGTCAAGCTCTACCCCTTGGTGACGGTGGATATGCAAATGCTCGACCGCACCGTGAACCTGGTGGACGAACGTATCGACGTGGCCATCCGCACCAGCAATGACCTGGACCCCAACCTGATTGCCCGGCGCCTGACTGTCTGTCGTTCCATGGTGTGTGCTTCGCCGGCTTATTTGCTCGAGCATCCTGCCCCGCAGAAAGTTGAAGCGCTGGCCAGCCACAACTGCCTCACCCACTCTTATTTCGGCAAAAGCCTGTGGCATTTCGAAGAAGGGGGCGAGCATGTCTCGGTACCGGTGCAGGGCAATATCACCGCCAACGAATCGAGCACCCTGTTGCGTGCGACCCTGGCCGGTGCCGGCGTGTCGTTATTGCCCAGCTACCAGGCCGGTGACTACATTCGCGCAGGCGAGCTGGTGCGCTTGTTACCGCAGGCTGAGCCCCGGCATATGAGCATTTACGCGGTGTATGCCTCACGCAAGCACATGCCGTCGGCCCTGCGCAGCCTGCTGGATTTCCTGGTACTGCGCTTTCCGGAAGAGCCGGTGTGGGACGTCGGTCTGTAAACCGACATAAACCTGTTGAATGACGCCCAATAATGGCAACTAGCCCTGACTGACCTATGCTTATAACAGCACTGTGTAGATCCGTGCAGAGGTCTGTGCCATGAGCATCAAAACCAGAAAATACCTGATGATTTTCACCCTCAGCGCATTCGCCACGGCGCTGTATGGGACTGCCGCCTACCGTGTTGAACAAACACGTATGCAACCGGCGGCATTCGCAATCAGTTGTCATCAGGACCAATGCGTTCCCCGCACCGGCAGTTTCAGCGCGCTCAGGTAGGCTGCTCAGCCTTCAATTGCTCGCGAAACGCCTTGGGTGAGAACCCGACCCGTCGGCGAAACAGCCGAGAGAAATTCGTTGGGTCGGAAAACCCCAACACCTCCGACATTTCATTGATGGTCATGCTGGTGTAAGTCAGCAAGCGCTTGGCCTCCAGCAACTGGCGGTCGTGCATGATCTGCAACGCGGGCTGGCCGCCCAACTCCCGACAGGTCCCGTTCAAGTGTGAGACCGAGATGCCCAGCTTGTGGGCCAGGTCTTCGATCTTGGGATGCTCGCGGTAATGCTGTTCAACCAACTGGGTGAAACGGCGAAAATACTCGCGCCCCCGGGGCGTCCGTGGGTGGCGCCGCTGGATCGCCTGACGGCTGATCCACACCAGCAGCACGCTGACCAGGGCATGCATCATCATGTCGCGCGCCGGTTGCTCATCGGCGTATTCGTCCTGCAGGCGGGCGAACTGCGCGTTGAGATACTCGCTGTCTTTGCCCGCCGGATAATTTCCCAAGGTTTGCAGGCCGCCGACCGTCGAGCCCAACTGCGCCTGCAAGTGGCTGACCAGCGGTGCCGACAACGTCACCACGTAGCCTTCCACCTCTTCGGCAAACCGAAACCCGTGCACGCACAAGGGCGGCAGCACCTGCAGGGTGGCTTCGTTGAGCGTGGTGCGCTGGCCTTCGATTTCCAGGTGAGCCTGGCCTTTGTGGACGTAGAGCAATTGGCACAGATCCGCGTGCCGGTGGGGCTGGATTTCCCACTGGTATTCCCGACTCCGTCGGGAAATGGTTTCGCAGTGCAACAAATCGGGTGTCGGCCATTGCTGGCTTTCTCCGTAAAGCTTGAAGACCGGAATCGCGGTTTTGGTCATGGTTTCAATCCGATACTCAGGACAGTGGTGCGGTAATCGCCCCAATTGGCAAAAAGTGCAGGCTTTCTGGCAGTTTTCACCTTCTTATGCTGCTCGCTCAAGCGAAAAATGTCAGCAACAAGAGCAATGACAACTCTTTCACTTGATCGGTTCGGGTGAAGCTTGCGGGCGATAAAAATAATGAAAATGCTGAAAACCCAAGTCGCCATTATTGGCGCCGGTCCTTCGGGATTGCTGCTAGGCCAGTTGTTGCACAACGCGGGTATCCAGACCCTGATTCTAGAGCGCCAGAGCGCCGATTATGTGCAAGGTCGCATACGTGCCGGGGTGCTGGAACAGGGCATGGTCGACCTCTTGCGCGAGGCGGGCGTCAGCCGACGTATGGACGCCGAAGGGCTGGTGCATGACGGTTTCGAGCTCGCACTCAATGGCGAACTGACCCACATCGACCTCAAGGCACTGACCGGTGGCCAATCGGTGATGATCTACGGCCAGACCGAAGTCACCCGCGACCTCATGGCTGCCCGCGCCGCTGCTGGCGCTGTCACCTTGTACGAAGCGTCGAATGTGCAGCCCCAGGATCTGAAAAGTGATCGGCCCTGGCTGACCTTCGAGCACCAGGGCGAAACCTTTCGCCTGGAGTGTGACTACATTGCCGGCTGCGACGGCTTTCATGGTGTAGCCCGGCAGTCGATCCCGGCCGAGTCGCTGAGCGTTTTCGAGCGGGTCTACCCCTTTGGCTGGCTGGGCATCCTGGCCGACACGCCGCCGATTCATGACGAACTGGTGTATGCCAAGCACGAACGCGGCTTTGCCCTGTGCAGCATGCGTTCACCGACCCGCAGCCGCTATTACCTGCAAGTCCCGGTGGATGAAGCGCTGGAGGAATGGCCGGATGAGCGCTTCTGGGATGAGCTTAAAACCCGCCTGCCAGGCCCGCTTGCGCAACGATTGGTCACTGGCCCGTCAATCGAGAAAAGCATCGCGCCACTGCGCAGTTTTGTGGTGGAACCGATGCAGTACGGGCGTCTGTTCCTGCTGGGGGACGCCGCGCATATCGTGCCGCCGACCGGGGCCAAGGGCTTGAACCTGGCGGCCAGTGATGTGAGTACGCTGTATCGGATTTTGCTCAAGGTGTACCGCGAAGGGCGGGTGGACTTGCTGGAGCGATATTCCGCCATCTGCTTGCGGCGTGTGTGGAAGGCCGAACGGTTTTCCTGGTGGATGACCTCGATGTTGCACGCGTTTCCGGAGGCGGATGCCTTCAGCCAGCGTATTGCCCAGAGCGAGCTTGAATACTTCATTCACTCGCAGGCCGGTCGCCAGACCATCGCAGAAAATTACGTCGGCCTTCCTTACGAAGCTATCGAGTAGCCTGCTATCGTATCGAGCATTCCCGCGCGCCCTCCCTGCCTCGCGGGTCTTGCTCGAAGGTTCTGCCGTGACCCACCTGAATCAGCCCATCCAACCCGTTCCCGCCGTACGCAGTGTGCTCGTCGCCTTGATGATGGCGATCTTTCTCGGAGCCCTGGACCAGACC
>NZ_JBOICG010000558.1:0-2627 GCF_050739995.1 Pseudomonas sp.
ATTGCTGTGTGTCAGTCAACAGATATACAACTGATCCACCGCCATCGGGGGCAAGCCCCCTCCCACATTTTTAACGTCAGTCGAAGGTGATGCCCTGCGCCAACGGCAACTCCAGCGAGTAGTTCACGGTATTGGTCTGGCGACGCATGTACCCGCGCCATGCATCCGAACCCGACTCACGCCCGCCGCCGGTCTCTTTCTCACCGCCAAACGCGCCGCCGATCTCCGCGCCGCTCGGGCCAATGTTGACGTTGGCGATACCGCAGTCACTGCCCACGGCTGACATGAACTGCTCGGCTTCACGCACATCGGTGGTGAAAATGCACGAGGACAAGCCTTGTGGCACGGCGTTGTTCAGGCGCAAGGCCTCGTTGAAGTCGCGATAGCCGATCACATACAGAATCGGCGCGAAGGTCTCAGTGCACACCACGTCGCTTTGCTCCGGCATTTCCACAATCGCCGGCGATACGTAGTAGGCATGCGGGAATTTATCTTCCAGCTGGCGCTTGCCACCGAACACCTTGCCGCCTTCGCTCAAGGCTTGCTCCAGGGCGTCCTGCATGTTCTCGAAGCCATGCTTGTCGATCAGCGGACCGATCAGGTTGCCTTCCAGCGGGTGGCCGATACGCACCTTGGAATAAGCGGCCTTGAGGCGGGTGACGATCTCTTCCTTGACCGACTCATGGGCGATCAGGCGACGCAAGGTGGTGCAGCGTTGCCCGGCAGTGCCGACGGCGCTGAACAGGATGGCGCGTACGGCCATGTCCAGGTCGGCGCTCGGGCCGAGGATCATGGCGTTGTTGCCGCCCAGTTCGAGAATGCTGCGGGCAAAGCGCGCGGCGACTTTCGGTGCCACTTCGCGGCCCATGCGGGTACTGCCGGTGGCGCTGATCAGGGCCACGCGCGGGTCATCCACCAGCGCAGCGCCGGCGTCGCGGCCGCCGATGATCACTTGGCTGAGGTACTCGGGAGCACCGTCGAATTTCTTCAGCACGCGCTCGAACAACGCTTGGCAGGCCAGGGCGGTGAGCGGGGTCTTTTCCGACGGTTTCCAGATCACCGCGTTGCCGCACACCAGCGCCAGCGTGGTGTTCCACGCCCACACCGCCACTGGGAAGTTGAAGGCACTGATCACACCGACCACGCCCAGCGGATGCCAGGTTTCACGCATGTGGTGGCCGGGGCGCTCGGAGGCAATGGTCAAACCGTACAACTGACGGGACAGGCCGACGGCGAAGTCGCAGATATCGATCATTTCTTGCACTTCACCCAAACCTTCCTGGGTGATCTTGCCCGCTTCCCAGGACACCAGCTCGCCCAGGTCGGCCTTGTATTCGCGCAACACATCGCCGAACTGGCGCACCAACTCGCCACGACGTGGTGCCGGTACCTTGCGCCAGGCGTCGAATGCATGCTCGGCACGACTGACCTGTTGCTCTACCTCGGCGGCACCTTCCCAGTGCACGTTGCCGATGCGACTGCCGTCAATCGGCGAATGCACGGGTTGTTTACCCGACTGGTACAGCGCCGGGTTTACCCCGAGACGGTCAAGCAATGCGGCAACCATGGGTCACTCCTTCAATCTGCAAACAGAAAATTCGCGCCGCCACTGACGCGGCGATCCAGAGCTTATTTGTAGCTGGCCCAAGACTTGCCAACAAACGACGATTAGGCGAGATATCATTCCGTTTATTCATGCAAAGCATAAAAAGAGGCACACCGTGCTGAACAAAAGACATTTGCCCTCGATTACCGCCCTGCAGTGTTTCGAAGCCGCCACCCGTCACCTGAGCTTCACCCGCGCCGCCGAGGAGCTGAACCTCACACAAAGCGCGGTGAGCAAACAGGTGGCGCAGTTGGAGGAACTGCTGCAACACCTGCTATTCCGCCGCGTGCGCCGGCGCTTGCAGATGACCCCGGCTGGCGACCTGTACCTGGTGGAAGTGCGCAAGATCCTCACGCAGGTGGAGATGTCCACCCATTACCTGCGCTCCTACGGCGGCGAGACCGAAGTGTTGCGGGTGTCCACGCCCTACACCTTCGGCGCGCGCTGGCTGGTGCCGCGTCTCAAGGGTTGGCGGCTGCGTCACCCGCAGATCCACCTCGACCTGTGCAATGAACAGGAGCCCGATGAGCTGCTGCAGGGCAAGGCCGACATGGCCTTCTACTTCGGCCAGGGTTCACGCCCCGGCACCGAAAGCCTGAAACTGTTCAGCGAGGAGCTTGTACCTGTCTGTGCGCCGGAAAGCTTGCCCGCACAGCCACTCACTGACCCAACGCAGTTGAGCAATCTGGTCCTGCTGCAAAATGCTTCGCGGCCCCAGGGCTGGCATGACTGGTTCGCCAGCCAGGGCTACCAGACCGAGCACAGTTACCATGGGCCGCGCTTCGACACCTTCTACATGTGTATTCGGGCCGCGCAGGTCGGCTGTGGTGTGGCGTTGCTACCGCGTTTTCTGGTGGAAGAGGAACTGGCGGAGGGCAAACTGGTGATTCCTTGGCAGCATGCAATGCCGAGCCAGGATGCCTACTACCTGGCGTATCCGGAGCATGCGGCGGAGGTGCCGAAGGTAAGGGAGTTTGTGAAGTGGATGCTGGAGCAGGTGATTTAGTGCCTGGGATACCGC
>NZ_JBOICG010000559.1:0-11075 GCF_050739995.1 Pseudomonas sp.
GTCAATATTTCTGGTGACTGACACTGCGCATTCGCGAGCAAGCCCGCTCCCACAGTTTTGAACGCATTCCAAATACCAGGCATAAAAAACGCCGACGCTGTAACAGCCGTCGGCGTTCAAACCTTGAAGGGGGTTTGGCTTACATCAGAACGCAGGCACTACAGCGCCGTTGTATTTTTTCTCGATGAAAGCTTTGACTTCCGGGCTGGTCAGGGCCTTGGCCAGTTTCTGGATGGCATCGCTGTCCTTGTTGTCCGGGCGCGCGACCAGGAAGTTCACGTACGGCGACTTGGCGTCTTCGATGATCAGCGCGTCCTTGGCTGGGTTCAGGCCAGCTTCCAGGGCGTAGTTGGTGTTGATCAGGTCCAGGTCAACCTGGTCCAGTACGCGTGGCAGCAGGGCCGACTCCAGCTCTTTGAATTTCAGGTGTTTCGGGTTGCTGGCGATGTCTTTCGGCGTGGCCAGGGCGTTGTTCGGGTCTTTCAGGGTGATCACACCGGCCTTCTGCAACAGCAAGAGGGCGCGGCCACTGTTGGAACCTTCATTCGGGATGGCCACGGTGGCGCCGTCTTTCAGGTCTTCAATCTTGGTGATCTTCTTCGAGTAGCCGCCGAAGGGCTCAACGTGCACGCCGACCACGGTAATCAGGTTGGTGCCCTTGCCCTTGTTGAAGTTTTCCAGGTACGGCAGGGTCTGGAAGTAGTTGGCGTCGAGACGCTTCTCAGCCACCTGCACGTTCGGTTGTACGTAGTCGGTGAAGACTTTGATGTCCAGGTCCACGCCTTCTTTGGCCAGGGTCGGTTTGACCAGTTCAAGGATCTCGGCGTGTGGGATCGGGGTCGCCGCGACCACCAGTTTCTCGTTGGCCTGGGCCAAGCTTGCAGTCAGGGCAGCCGCCAGTGCGGTAAACAACAGAACCTTTTTCATGCAGTGTCCTTATCGAAATTCCGGGGCGTCTCTGACGACCGTTTTTATATGGTGTGCCAGCGAAGTGCTATCGCGGCGTGGGATGGACAATACCTAGATTTTTTATTCCCGAACAATATCTTTTATTCACGTTGATATTCCATTTTGTTCATACAGGAATAGAAGCAAGCTTTCCCGCTCGCCCGGCGTGGCGCTCTTGAAAATTCGTTGCACCTGTTCCAGCGGCGAGCCCACCAGCGGCAGGTTCAAATGCTCGGGCAAGATCTCATCACCACTGCTCACCAGCAGCGCGAAGTGAATGACGTTTTCCAGCTCACGGGTATTGCCCGGCCAGCTGTGGTGTTCCAGCACCCGCTGGGCCGCGTCACTGATCAACGGCACTGGCAGATCCAGGCGCTGACTGTAGATGCCCAGGAAATATTCAGCCAAGGGCAGGATGTCGCCGACACGCTCGCGCAAGGCCGGCAAGTCGAGTTGGCCTTCGCTCAAGTAATGGAACAGGCGCTCGTGGAACTTGCCGGCCGCCACGGCCTGGGCCAGGTCGATGCTCGTCGCGGCCACCAGGCGTACATCCACCGGGCTGGGCTGATGGGCACCGACGCGAGTGACTTCGTGGTTTTCCAGAGCAGCGAGCAGTTTCACCTGGATCGGCAACGGCAAGTCGCCGATTTCATCCAGGTACAAAGTGCCGCCATTGGCCGAACCAAACCAGCCGGCTCGGCTGCTGGCCGCGCCACTGTGACTGCCGGCGGCGTAGCCGAACAGCTCGGCATCGGCGTAGGTGGGGCTGATGGCGCCGCAATTGACCGAGACGAACAACCCGGTGCGATCACTACCACGGTGGATATGCCGCGCCAGCAGTTCTTTACCACTGCCGGTCTCGCCGCGAATCAACACGGGCAAGGCACGCGGCGCAAGGCTTTCCAGCTCTTCGCGCAGTTGTCGCGAACGCGGGTCGACAAACACCAGCGCCTTGGCGCGGATGCTTAGCGGGCTTTTTTCGGAATCGGGGAAGGTCAGCAATGGCTGGCCGAAAGTTTCATGACTCATGGCAGGCTCCCGCCCCCAATCCGCTCAGGGACGGGGCGTTGAAAAAATATCAGGCAGTGCGTCGGGCGTGATGTTCGAGGCGGCTTTGCAGACGATAGAGGTAGGCAAAACCCTGCTCCCACCGCTGGTGGCCGGACTTCACATTGATATGGCCGGCCCCCGACAAAATGCCGGCTTCGGCGCCCCAATTGCGTGCCAGCTCCAAGGCCCGAGGGGCGCTGACGGCGCTGTCGTTGTCGGAGCTGACCACTTGGCTGGGAAACGGCAGCAAGTCAGTGGGTATCGGTGCAAAGTTGCGCAGGGCGGGGGCGCAGGCCGGGCGTTCGACATCGGCCGGAGCCACCAGCAAGGCGCCGCGCACCTGACGTAAAAAATGCAAGGGTGCCGTGGCAGCCCAATGGGCGACGGTGATGCAACCCAGGCTATGGGCGATGAGAATCACCGGCGTGCTGTCGGCGGCGATCGCCTCGGCCAGCGCCGCCACCCAGTCTTCGCGACGGGGCGTCAGCCAATCGGCCTGCTCCACCCGTGCACTGTTGGGCAGACTGTTCTGCCAATGACTCTGCCAATGATCTTCTGGCGATCCTTGCCAGCCCGGCACGATCAGATAACGAATCGACTCGCTGTGCATGGGTGCGCCCTCCTGCAGCGTTTAACGTTGCTGAACAGTATAGGGATGGGGTTTATATTCGTTAAGGAATAAGAAGCTATTTATTAATAACCAAAAAACCTAACCCCACATTGATCGCATTCCAGGTTGGGATTTGAATCGCAAAAAAAAGGCCGCACCCTGCCAAGGAAACGGCCAAAAAATTGTCGAGGCTTTTGCAACTAACGGGCAGTAATCACCGACAGCTTGGTAATCCCCGCGCGCTCGATAGACGCCATGGCTCGCGCCACTTCGCCATAGTTCACACCATCATCAGCCTGCAGTTGCACCCGCACATCGGGGTCCTTGGCCTTGGCCGCCTGCAGGTTGAATTCCAGCAGGTCCGGCTGGATTTCGTCCTTGTTGATAAACAACTTGCCCGCACCGTCGATGCTCACCACAAGCGGGTCTTTCTGTTCCACCGGGGCCACGGCCTGGGTCTTGGGCAGATTGATCGGAATCGCGTTGGTCAAAAGCGGTGCGGTGACGATAAACACCACCAGCAGCACCAGCATCACGTCCACCAATGGCGTGACGTTAATCTCGCTCAACACCTCATCACTGTCTTGCGTGGAGAAGGCCATCTCAGGACGCCTCCTTCACTTTCTGCGGATTGCCGGTTGCGCTTTTGGTCAACGTCGGATGCAGCAGTACGCGAAAGGAATTCTTCTGGGCCAGGCTGTAGAAGTCGTGGGCAAAGTCATCCAGGTCGGCAGCCGTCAGCTTCAGGCGACGCAGGAAGTAGTTGTAGACCAGCACGGCCGGCACGGCGACGGCGATCCCCACCCCCGTGGCGACCAGCGCCGCACCAATCGGGCCGGCCACGGTTTCCAGGCTGGCGGAACCAGCGGCGCTGATACCCTTGAGCGCTTCCATGATCCCCCATACGGTGCCGAACAAGCCGATGAACGGCGAGGTGCTGCCGATACTGGCAACCACGGCCAGGCCGGTTTCCAGGGAACGCCGCTCACGTACGATCTGTTGGCGCAGGGCGCGTTCAAGGCGGTCTTGATGATTGATCGCCTGGCTCAGGTCGGCCGCATGGGGTGCTTCGCCGACCTGAATCGCCGCATAACCGGCCTGGGCCACACGGGCCGCCGCGCCGGGCTGGGTTTCGGCCAGTTCAGCGGCGGAATCGAGACTCGACGCCGCCCAGAATTGCTTGTGGAACTTGCGATCCTGGGCCTTGAGGCGACCGAACTGCACGCCCTTCAGCAACGCCAGTCCCCAGGTGGCGACCGAAAAGACCACCAGCAGCCAGATCACCGCGCTTTCGATGGATTCAAGTGGAGATGCTAATGCCATGATGTTTTCCCTCTGTACAGGTTGCGGCGTGTCCAACACACCGCTGCCGAATAGTTAGTGAATCTTGAAATCGATCGGTACGCTGACCCAGCCGTCCTGGGCCACATCGCCCTGCTTGGCCGGTACAAAGCTCCAACGTTTCACCGCCGCCAGTGCGGCGTCATCGAGTTGCTGGCGACCGCTGCTTTTCTGGATCTGAATCTCACCCGGCTTGCCGCTGGCCAGCACATGCACCCGCAACAACACCGTGCCTTCCCAACCGCGACGCTGGGCCAGTGACGGATACTCCGGCGCCGGGTTCTTCAAGTACGCGGCGTTCGCCGAGGCCGGTGTAACCGGTGCTGGCGACGGCGCCGCCACCGGGGCGGCCGGAGCCGGTGGCGCAGGCGTCGGCGGTGCAGGTGGTTGCTCGACCGCTTTCGGCGCGGGCTTCGGCTCAGGCTTGGGTACCGGCTTGGGCCTGGGTTTGGGAATCGGTTTTGGCGGCGCGGGCTTGGCCGCCAACTCATCCACCACCGGTGGCGGTGGCTCGACCACAGGCGGCGGTGGGGGTGGCGGCACAGGCGGTGGCGGTTCAACCACCGGCGGTGCCGGCTGGGAAAATTCGATGGTCATCGGCGGGATTTCCGGTGGCACGATCGGCAGCACCGGCGTGGGCTTCTGGCTCACCCAGTAAATCACTGCACCGTGCAAGGCCAGCACCAGCAGCCCTAGCAAAACCCCTTCGCGGCGGCTCGAAAAACGCTTCGGAGTCTTCTGCAACCGCAGTTGCCCCAACGGCGCGCGGTGCGGCCGGCCAAGGTCGACCAACTCACCACCCGGTGCCTGGCGCCATTGCGCCTCGTGTGCACTGGCGGCGGTCTGGACATTGCCCATTGATTCACTCCCTACGGTTTTCACACAAAAAAACCGACAGGCCTGCCTGAGCGGCCGTCGAGGGCTGAATCATCGGGGCCAGACGCTTATCTCTTAAAGTAATCTTTAAAGTTATACATAGATCTAAATTGAATAAACGAAACATCCCGAAACGCCAAAGCCACGCCCGCCGTGGCCTGGGCTGAGGCCGCTGTTTTTCAATGCTTTTCAGGCATACAAAATATTCAACAAAGGCATGATTCAGACGGGGCTGTTTGCGCATAAATCGAGCAATTGGCGCTGCAGTGTCTGCCCTGCCGCCCCCAAGCCACTGCGGCCATACAGCGCCAGTCGCACGCCCTGTACCGCCGGTAAACCGCTGCCTTCGCCGAGCACCACATGCCCAGGCTGCACCACCCGGCGCGGCAACAGGCTGATCCCCAACCCCGCCGCCACTGCGGAGCACACGCTGGCCAAGCTCGCGCTGGAATAGCCGATGCGCCAGCGCCAGCCGCCCACTTCGAGGTGCTGGAGCATTTCATTGCGATACAACCCACCCACCGGAAACGCCACCAGTGGCAGTGGGTCGCGTCCCAGGGATGGGGTGCTGCGGCTGTCGACCCAGCACAAGGGCTCCGGCCATGACGCCAGGCAGTCATCGCTGTCGCCCATCTGCTTGACCAACAGCACATCAAATTCACCACCCCGGTACTGGCGCTGCAATTCGGGACCTAGGCCACTGGTGACTTCCAGGCGCACCCGGGGATAAGCCACTACAAACGCCGAAAGCAGCGGCATCAAACGCTCAGCGGCAAAGTCCTCCGGCACACCAAGGCGCAACACGCCGTCGCTTTGCTGGTTGACCAGCACATCAGCGGCTTCTTCATGCAGGGCGAGAATGCGCCGCGCATACGCCAGCAGCCGCTCACCCTCGGCGGTGGCGACCACCCGACGCTGGTCGCGGTCGAGCAACTGGCACGCCACGGCCTCTTCCAGGCGGCGGATCTGCTGGCTCACGGTGGATTGGGTCAAATGCAGGCGCTCGGCGGCGCGGGTGAAATTGCCGCAATCCACCACGGCGACAAAACTGCGCAACAACACAGGATCGAACATGGGCGTCACCATTCCATTTGCCACTGATTGGCATGGTTATATTTAATTTCAGAATACCAAGATGGCTGACCATACTTCACCCTCCATCCTGCCCAGAGGGACGTTCATGAGCACCGATCAACACCACCTGCAACGCGCTGTCACCTTGGCCCAGGCCAATGTGGCCCAAGGCGGCCGCCCGTTTGGTGCCGTGCTGACGTACAACGGTGAAGTCCTGGTGGAGGCCGTGAATGAAATCCACCTGACCCAGGACCCCACCGCCCACGCCGAACTGCTGGCGATTCGCGCTGCCAGCCGCCAACTCGGCACACGCCTGGAAGGCTGCGTGATCTACGCCAGCGGCCAGCCCTGCCCGATGTGCCTGAGCGCCATGTACCTGTGCGGCGTCGAGCGCGTGGTGTTCGCCGCCAGTAACGCCATGGCCGAGCCGTTCGGTTTATCAACGGCGGCCATTGGGCAACAGGTCAGCTTGCCCCTGGACGAGCAGCGCCTGCCGATCCAACACCTGCCTAATGCCGCCATGATCACGCTGTACCAACACTGGAAAACCCTGCATGACCCTGAATAAATCCCTCGCCGGTTGGGGCCTGCTGGTCGTGCTGGGCCTGAACCTGCGGCCGCTCCTCAGTTCTATCAGCCCATTGCTCGGGGAAATTCGCCAGGCCACCGGCTTGAGCTTCCAGAGCAGCGCCTTGCTCACCAGCCTGCCGGTGATCTGCATGGGCCTGGTGGCGCTGGTAGGCGTGCGCGTGGAAGCACGCCTAGGTGAACGGCGCGGCATAGCCCTGGGCTTGATGATGATTCTGCTGGCCTGCCTGGTGCGCTGGCTGATGGGCCAGGCGTCGGCACTGCTGGTCACTGCATTGCTGGGGGGTGCCGGGGTGGCGCTGATCCAGGCGTTGGTGCCGGCGATGATCAAGCGCGAGTTCCACCACCGCGTGCCGGTGGCGATGGGCGTGTATTCAGCGTCGCTGATGGCCGGAGGCGGGTTGGCGGCCCTGCTGAGCCCAGTGGTGGCCACGCACTTTCAACAGTGGCAAGCAGGCCTTGGAATCTGGCTGCTGCCCGCCATGGCGGCGCTATTGCTGTGGGCGTTTGTGCCGTTGGGCGCAGCCAGAAGCGCCAAGGTGATCCCTGCCTTCAAAGGCCTGCGCAATCGCCGAGCATGGTTGTTGGCGCTGTATTTCGGCTTGGTCAATTGCGGCTACATGAGCATGGTGGCGTGGCTGCCGGCGTACTACCAGCAACTGGGCTGGGGCGTGTTGCCCAGCGGTTCGTTGCTGGCGTTCATGACCATCTTCCAAGTGATTTCCGCGCTGCTGATGCCGGTGTTGGCACAGCGTGGTATCGACCGTCGCCCGCTGCTCGGTATCAGCCTGCTGGCGCAGACCGTGGGCTACCTTGGCTTGTTGATGGCGCCGCAACAGTTCCCCCATGTGTGGGTGGCACTGATCGGCTTCGGCCTGGGCGCCTGCTTCGCCTTGAGCCTGCTGCTGACCCTCGACCACCACCGCGACCCACGCCAGGCCGGGCAACTGGCGGCGTTCGTACAAGGCGTGGGCTTTTTGATCAACGCAATTTCGCCCTGGCTGACCGGCTGGCTGCGTGAACTCACCGGCACCTTTATCAGTGCCTGGGTGGTGCTGGTCGTCATGGTGCTGACGATGCTGGTGGTGACGCGGGTATTCAGCCCGGCCACCTATCGCACGGGGTCAGAAGTCGTAGCGCCCGGTCACGCCTAAGGTGCGCGGTGTGCCCAGCAAGCCTTCATAGCCGCCGTTACCGCCCGTCCACAGCGTGGTGTAGTAGGTTTTGTCGAAGGCGTTTTTCAGCCACAACGACACGTCCCACTGCCCCTGCTGGTAGTTGCCGCGCAGGCCGGTGGACAGGTTGACCACGGCATAAGCCGGAATCTGCCCATAGTCGGAGTCTTCCACGGTGCCCACCGCCTTGGAGCGGAACGCATAGCTGGCGGTCACGTAAGGTTCGAAGCCGTTAGCCAGGTTCCACTTGTACTCGCCGTTGGCGTTGGCAATCCACTTCGACGCCCCGACCACTTGATGCCCCGTGAGGTCGCAGGACGCCGGCGCACCAGGGCGCAAGCTGACTTCCGGCGGGCACGGCGCGTCCTTGTAAGACAGGTAACTCACATCGTTGAACGAGCCGTTGAGGTTCAGCGTCAGGCCCTTGATCGGCACCAGGGTACTTTCCACCTCGACGCCACGCGAGCGCACGGAGCCGGCATTGGTCAGGTACTGCACGCGGTTGTCCTGATCGTAGGCGTTGGTCTGATAGCCGTTGACCTGAGTCCAGAACAGGTTGGCGTTGAGTTGCAGACGGCGATCCCACAGCGTGCTCTTGAAACCCAACTCGGCGTTGTTGGCGCGCTCGGTGCCGATCAGCAGGGAGTCGGCCCCGGCCGTTGGCGCAGAGCCCACGGCCAGGTTGACCCCACCGGACTTCTCGCCATGGGACAGCGTCGCATAACCCAACAGGTTTTCATTAAAGTGATAACTGAGGTTCAACAGCCCCGACGGCGTGGCGCTGTACTGGTTAAGGTCGCCCGAGTCATACGCCCCCGTGCGCCCGCGCCGCGCCGTGGCAGCCGCACCCGTCACCGCAGCGCCACCCAGGGGTGCATTGCGCGTGACCCAGGCGCTTTTCTCCTCATAGGTGCCGCGCAAACCGGCGGTGAAATCCAGGCGCTCCGTCAGATGCCAGGTGCCCTGGGCGAACAACGCGAAACTGTCGGTACGGATATGCCCGTTGCCGACGCTGCTGACATTGTTCAAGGCGCCGGTGGGCGTGCCATTCCAGATATCCGCCTTGGGCCCGTAATAGGCGAAGGATTTGTTATCCAGGTCAGACCCAAAGTAGTAAGCGCCCAGCACATAGTCGAAGAAACCACCCGTGGGCGAGGCCAGACGGAACTCCTGGGACCACTGCTTATCTTCCACCGATACACCGGCGTTGTACGCGGCCGGCACGTTGAGCCCGTCATCGTTGCGCGGGGTGAAATTCCACCAGCGATAGGCGCTGACCGATGTCAGCGTGAAGTCACTCGGCAACGTCCAGTTGGCCTCCAGCGACGTGCCGCCCTGGAACACGGTGACGTGCTGGTCGCTGTCCAGGTTGACCTTGCGATGGGTGCCATCCACCAGTGTCGCACCCGCCGCAGCGGCCCGGGATTGGTAGAGGTTGGTACCATTGATGGTCGGCCCGGTGTTGTACAGCACACGGGTGCCGGCGCTGGAGTCTTCCTCGTTGTAATCGCCGATCCAGCGCAGGTTGAACGTCTCGCTGGGCTTGTACAGCAGTTGCCCGCGAAAGCCCTGGCGTGAACCCCCATTGAGATCGTGGCCGTCGTATTCGTTTTTGATATCGCCGTCGCTGCGCGTGCGGTAAGCCGAAAAGCGCCCGGCCAGATCATCGTTCAGCGGGCCAGAGATCGTGCCCTTGGTCTGGAAGTAACCGTCCTCGCCCAACGAGGTTTCGATACTGCGCTCCGGGGTAAAGCTCGGCGCGCGGGTGCTGATGTTGATCACCCCCGCCGTGGTGTTCTTGCCGAACAACGTGCCCTGGGGGCCGCGCAACACTTCAAGCTGCTCGATGTCCATCAGGTCGAACACCGCCATACCCGGCCGCCCCAGATACACGTTGTCGATGTACAACCCCACGCTGCCTTCCAGACCGTCGCTGGCCGGGTTGTTGCCCAACCCACGGATCGACACGCTGGACTGGCGCGCGTGCATATAAGCGACGTTGACGCTGGGCACCAGTTGCTGCAGATCCTGAATCCGGTACACCCGCTGACTCTCCAGGGCCTGGCCGCCGATCACGCTCATGGGCGTCGGCACTTCCTGTGCGCTTTCGGTACGCCGCCGAGCCGTCACGGTGACGGTCTCCAATTGGCCGCTGGCGTTCTCGCCCTTGCCTGCCGGCGCGGGTGTTTCGGCGGCCTGGGTCGGCGACCAACTGGTGCTGCCGGCCAATAACATGGCCATGGGCAAGGACTTCAACAGACTCATAAGCGGCTCCGGAACCCAGCAATATCCTTTAATGAATATTCCTAAAGGTTATTTATTTATGTTTTTACGAACATTTACTGCATAAGAGATTGCCTTTATAAGGAGTCGACCGGATGCATAGCCAATGCATTTCCCCGATATTTTTGATGTGAAAAATGCATATCGACCTGCGCCAACTTCGCCACTTCATTGCCCTCGCCGAACAACGCAGTTTTGTCGCCGCGGCGTTGGCCGTGAACTTGTCGCAGTCGGCGTTCAGTCGCAGCATCCAGGCCCTGGAACACAGTGCCGGCTGCCAGCTGGTAGACCGTGGCCGCAAGGACCTGGCGCCGACCAAACAGGGCCAGGTGTTGCTGGAACATGCGCGGCGCCTGGTCAGCGGCGCGCAGCAGTTAGCCAACGAGATCAGCCAGTTCAATGGCCTTGAGGCCGGAGAGCTGCGCTTCGGTTGCGGGCCGGCACCGGCTGGCGGGTTGGTCCCTCGCGCCATCGGCAGTTTTATCGGGCGCTACCCCAAGGCCCGCGTGCAATTCCAGGTGGATGACTGGCAAAGCCTGAGCAAGCGCCTGCTCAGCGAAGAGTTCGAGTTCTTCGTCGCCGACACCCGCCACTTCGAAGCCAACCCGGACTACCACACCCACCGCCTGCGCCCACGCCGCTGGTACTTTTGCTGCCGCGCCGGACACCCTCTGGCCGAACGCAACAGCGTCAGCGCCGGCGAGCTGATGAGTTACCCGTTGGCAGTGACGATTCGCCCGCCGAACCTGCGTAAGGTCATCGTCGACCTCAGTGGCCGGCCGGATTACCTGCCCAATGTGGAATGTGAAAACGGCTACAGCCTGATGGGCGTGGTGTTGCGTTCCGACGCCATCGGCATCGTCAGTGCCAACAGCGATGTGCTGCACATGGCCCGGGGTGAGTTGGTGTGTTTGACGATTGACGGGCTGGCTGAGGACCTGGAGGAGCGTTACACCCGCTATGGGATTGTCAGCCGCGCGGGGTATCGGTTGTCGCCGCTGGCGGAGGCGATGATCGAGCAGATCAAGGAGATTGATGCGCTGGATGAGGATGTGTGCACGCTGGAAAATTTCGCTGTCTGAACGGACGCTTTCGCAGGCAAGCCAGCTCCCACATTTGGAATGCAGTCC
>NZ_JBOICG010000560.1:0-12432 GCF_050739995.1 Pseudomonas sp.
CGTTATATCAGTTAGGGCGCCTATAGCTGACACACCGCATTCGCGAGCAAGCCCGCTCCCACATGAGATCTACTGTGTTGTGGATATCGATTTCCAGCAAAAACAGCCGTTTCAATCAATTCAAATCAAAAAATAATCGCGGCCTTCGACCTGGCCTCGGCGTAACGGGTTCCGCGTGCAGTAAGGCGCGTAGCCAGCATCCACAAAGCGGTACATCAGGTGTTCATCGCGTCCACTGGGGATGCCCAGGCGGGTGGTCTGGATGATGTGTGTCGGCATTTGGCCTACGTCTTCAACGTAGAGCCGCTCTTGATCAAAGCGCTTGGCGTCCCACATCGGCACTTTCAGGCCCAGGGCTTTGCACAGCAGGGTCTGGCCGGCGCACAGCTTTTGCGAGGCGCGTGGGTGGCCGTTGGCGTCCGGGTTGTTCAGCAGCATCTGCGCCAGGCTCGCTGGGCCGGATACTTCGTCTACCCACGGGTAGGCCGATTTGATCAGTACGGCATTGCCCGGGCCCTGGGCGCTGAAGTTCAGCGAGTCGCCGCCACGGGCGTAGTACATGTAGATGTGACCACCATCCAGAAACAAAGCCTTACGCTTTTCTGTGTAGCCGAGTGAGGCGTGGCTGCCTTTTTCGGCCACGTAATAGGCTTCGGTTTCAATAATTCGCGCTGAAAGCCAGATATCGCCGACGCGATGGCGGATGACTTTTCCGAGCAATTCTCGCGCAAGAATTTGCGCGTCACGGTCGAAGAAGCTGTCGGGCAGGGCGCTGGCGGGGCGTTCGGGCAAAAAAATGGTCATGGCGGTTGGAGGTTAATACGGCTAAATGTGACGGAATCATAACAACTCCCACCTTAATTACCGCTGAACCCCAAGTTTTTACAGTTCATTTCGACCATCCGCCCCTCACCGCTGTCAGTCGGGCGGCGTCACAGCTATAATCTGCCGCTTTCCTCCCTGCCAAGACTCCCTGACCATGACTGAGTCCGTTCTTGACTACATGACCCGCCTGGGTCGCGCTGCCCGTCAGGCCTCGCGGTTGATCGCCCGTGCGAGCACTGCGCAGAAGAACCGCGCCCTGCTGGCCGCCGCCGACGCTCTGGATGCTTCGCGCTCCGAGCTCACCGCCGCCAACGAGCAAGACTTGGCCAACGGCCGCGCCAATGGCCTGGAGCCGGCCCTGCTGGACCGCCTGGCGCTGACCCCGGCGCGTATCGACGACATGATCGAAGGCCTGCGTCAGGTGGCCAAGCTGCCTGACCCCATCGGTGAAATCCGCGATATGCGTTACCTGCCGTCCGGCATCCAGGTCGGCAAGATGCGCGTGCCGCTGGGCGTGATCGGCATCATTTACGAGTCGCGCCCGAACGTGACCATCGACGCTGCGAGCCTGTGCCTCAAGTCCGGCAACGCCACCATCCTGCGTGGCGGTTCCGAGGCGATCAATTCCAACCGTGCCATTGCGGCCTGCATCCAGCAGGGCCTGGCCGTGGCCGAATTGCCGGCCGAAGTGGTGCAAGTGGTCGAAACCACCGACCGCGCTGCCGTTGGCGCGCTGATCACCATGCCGGAATTCGTCGATGTGATCGTGCCGCGCGGTGGCAAGAGCCTGATCGAGCGCGTCAGCCGCGATGCCAAGGTGCCCGTTATCAAGCACCTGGACGGCGTATGCCACGTTTATATCGACATCGCCGCCGATATCGACAAGGCCATCCGCATCGCCGACAACGCCAAGACCCACCGCTACGCCCCGTGCAACACCATGGAAACCCTGCTGGTGCACGCCGGCATTGCCGAGCGCGTGCTGCCGCCGCTGGCTGCCATCTACCGCGACAAGGGCGTGGAACTGCGTGGTTGCGAGCGTACCCGTGCGCTGTTGGGCGCGGACGTGATCGAAGCGACCGAGCAGGACTGGTACACCGAATACACGGCACCGATCCTGTCGATCAAGATTGTCGACGACCTGGACGAAGCCATCGAACACATCAACACCTACGGCTCCAAGCACACCGACGCCATTGTCTCCGAGCATTTCAGCGATGCCCGTCGCTTCCTCAACGAGGTGGATTCCGCCTCGGTGATGGTCAACGCCTCGACGCGCTTTGCCGACGGCTTCGAATATGGCCTGGGCGCGGAGATCGGTATTTCTACCGACAAGCTCCACGCCCGTGGTCCGGTTGGGCTGGAAGGCCTGACCAGCGAGAAGTACGTGGTGTTCGGCGACGGTCATGTGCGCACTTGATGGCTAAACGCATCGGGCTGCTCGGCGGTACTTTCGACCCCGTGCACATTGGCCATTTGCGCAGTGCCCTGGAAGTCGCGGATGCCCTCGCGCTGGATGAACTGCGCATGATGCCCAACGCCCGGCCACCGCATCGCGATACGCCGCAAGTGTCGCCACGGCAGCGCCTGGAAATGGTGCGCCTGGCAGTGGAAGGCATAACGCCGTTGGTGGTGGACGACCGCGAGCTCAAGCGCGATAAACCGTCCTACACTGTTGACACCCTGGAGCTGATGCGCGCCGAGTTGGCCGCGGATGACCAGTTGTTTCTGCTTTTGGGCTGGGACGCATTCTGCGGCCTGCCCTCTTGGCATCGCTGGGAGGAACTCCTCCAGCATTGCCACATCCTGGTTTTGCAACGCCCGGATGCCGACAGCGAACCGCCGGATGCCTTGCGCAACCTGCTGGCCGCGCGGTCGGTAAGTGACCCCTTGGCCCTGACCGGGCCGAACGGGAATATTGCATTCGTCTGGCAGACCCCGCTTGCGGTGTCTGCCACCCAGATCCGTCAACTGCTGGCCAGCGGTAAGTCGGTACGTTTCCTGGTGCCTGACGCGGTCCTGGCCTACATCGATGCGCACGGACTTTACCGTGCGTCGAACTGAAAAGGCGCGCTTGAACGCACGAATGAATGTGCAGCGAGCGCCCGAACATACGAGCAAAACGAGTTTTATATGACGAACAAAGACGTAAGCAAAGTTAAGCGCAAAGGCACCTTCAAAAGCGCACCGTTGCCGGTTGAAGCCCACACCGGCCCAGAGCTGGCTGGCGAAGAGCTGGTAAAAGTCGCCGTGGCTGCCCTGGAAGACGTTAAAGCCCAGGACATCCAGGTGCTGGACGTACGTGACAAACAAAGCATCACCGACTTCATGATCATCGCTACCGGTACTTCGAACCGTCAGATCGGCGCGATGCTGGACAAGGTCCGTGAAGCCGTCAAAGCCCAAGGCGTGAAGCCGCTGGGTGAAGAAGGCAAGGGCGACAGCGACTGGGTACTGTTGGACATGGACGACGTGATCGTTCACATGATGACCTCCAACGCTCGCCAGTTCTATGACCTGGAGCGTCTGTGGAAAGGTGCCGAGCAGAGCCGTGCCGCTGATGGCAAACACCACAGCCCGGAAGTGGGCCACGCACACTTCGACAAGCTCAACAAAGACCAGGAATAAGGAACGGCTGTGCGCCTGCGTCTGATCGCTGTCGGTTCACGCATGCCCAAGTGGGTGGAAGAAGGTTGGCACGAGTATGCCAAGCGACTGCCCGCTGAGCTGTCGCTGGAACTGGTGGAAATACCGCTCAATACCCGGGGCAAGAATGCCGACGTGGCCCGCTTTATCCGTCAGGAAGGCGAAGCCATGCTGGCCAAGGTCGGCCCCAACGAGCGCATCGTCACCCTCGAAGTGCACGGCAAACCCTGGAGCACCGAGCAGTTGGCGGTGGAGCTGGATCGCTGGCGCCTGGACTCGCGCACCGTCAACTTCATGGTGGGTGGCCCGGAAGGGCTGGCACCTGAAGTCTGTGCGCGGGCCGATCAGCGCTGGTCGCTGTCGGCGCTGACGTTGCCGCACCCGTTGGTAAGGATTCTGATCGGTGAACAGCTGTATCGCGCCTGGACAGTTCTGTCCGGGCACCCTTACCACAAATAATCTGCGCCCCTCCCGATGACTCAACCGATCCGCATCAAGGACCATGAGAAAGACGCACGTCTGGTACGCGCGCGGGTGGTGTTTGGTGCGATTCTGGTGGTGGTCCTGATGGGCGTGCTGATCGCGCGCCTGTATTTCCTGCAGGTGATCCAGTACGACTATCACTCCACCTTGTCGGAAAACAACCGGGTGCATGTGCAGCCGATACCCCCGACCCGTGGCCTGATTTTCGACCGCAATGGCGTGGTGGTGGCCGATAACCGGCCCAGCTTCAGCCTGAGCATGACCCGTGAGCGTTCCGGCGACTGGCAACAGGTCCTCGATGTGATCGTCGAGGTGTTGCAACTGACGCCGGAAGACCGGGCGATCTTCGAAAAGCGTATGAAACAGGGGCGCCGGCCATTCGAGCCGGTGCCGATCCTGTTTGAGCTGACCGAAGAGCAGATCGCGCGGATCGCGGTGAACCAGTTCCGCCTGCCCGGTGTGGAGGTGGTGGCGCAGTTGGTGCGGCATTACCCGCAAGGGCCGCACTTTGCGCACTCGGTTGGCTACATGGGACGGATCAACGAGAAAGAGCTGAAAACCCTCGACCCAGTCAACTACAGCGGCACTCACCATATCGGCAAGACCGGCATCGAGCGCTTCTACGAGCCCGAGTTGCACGGCCAGGTGGGTTACGAAGAAGTCGAGACCAACGCCCGTGGCCGCGTGCTGCGGGTACTCAAGCGCACTGACCCGATCCCTGGCAAAGACATTGTGCTGAGCCTGGACATCAAGCTGCAGGAAGCGGCGGAGATGGCGCTTGGTGGTCGGCGTGGTGCAGTAGTAGCACTGAACCCGGCCACCGGCGAAGTGCTGGCGATGGTCAGCCAGCCGAGCTTTGACCCGAACCTGTTTGTCACCGGCATCAGTTTCAAGGCCTATGCCGAACTGCGTGATTCCATCGACCGTCCGCTGTTCAATCGCGTGTTGCGCGGACTGTACCCGCCAGGCTCGACCATCAAGCCGGCCGTGGCGATTGCCGGCCTGGATTCGGGCGTGGTCACGGCATCGAGCCGCGTGTACGACCCGGGTTACTACATGCTGCCCAACTATGACCACAAATACCGTAACTGGAACCGCACGGGTGACGGCTATGTCGATCTGGACACCGCGATCATGCGCTCCAACGACACCTATTTTTATGACCTGGCCCACAAGCTGGGGATTGATCGCTTGTCTGCCTATATGGGCAAGTTCGGTCTCGGCCAGAAAGTCTCCCTGGACATGTTCGAAGAATCCCCTGGCCTGATGCCGTCACGGGAATGGAAGCGTGCGACCCGTCGTCAGGCGTGGTTCCCGGGCGAAACCCTGATCCTCGGCATCGGCCAGGGCTATATGCAGGCAACGCCTTTGCAGCTGGCCCAGGCCACGGCGTTGGTGGCGAACAAAGGTATCTGGAACCGTCCGCACCTGGCCAAGACCATCGAAGGCGAAAAGCCGGTGGACGAAAACCCGATTCCCGACATCGTACTGCGCGACCCGTCTGACTGGACCAAGGTCAACCATGGCATGCAGCAAGTGATGCACGGCGCTCGCGGTACGGCACGCAAGGCGGCGGTTGGCGCGCAATATCGCATCGCCGGCAAGAGTGGTACGGCCCAGGTGGTCGCGATCAAGCAAGGCGAGAAATACGATCGCTCCAAGGTTCAGGAGCGTCACCGTGACCACGCCTTGTTTGTCGGTTTCGCCCCGGCGGACGACCCGAAAATCGTGGTGGCGGTGATGGTCGAAAACGGTGAGTCCGGCTCCGGCGTTGCCGCTCCTGTGGTACGCCAAGTGATGGACGCCTGGCTATTGGCCGACGACGGCAGGCTCAAGCCCGAATATGGCGGCCCCCCTTCAAGCCCCGAGGTTACGGCCCGTGAAGAGTAATTTTGACCGCATCCTCTCCAGTGAAGATGTGATGCGTCGCCGTGCGACGTTGCTGCAGCGCATGCACATTGATGGCCCCTTGCTGATCCTTCTGCTGACGCTGGCGGCCGGCAGCCTGTTCGTCCTTTATTCGGCCAGCGGCAAGAACTGGGATCTGCTGATCAAGCAAGCGTCCTCATTCGGCCTGGGCCTGTTGTCGATGGTGGTGATTGCCCAGTTGGAGCCGCGTTTCATGGCGCGCTGGGTGCCGCTCGGTTACGTGGCCGGTGTGTTGTTGCTGGTGGTGGTGGACGTGATGGGCCACAACGCCATGGGCGCCACGCGTTGGATCAACATCCCGGGGGTGATTCGCTTCCAGCCGTCGGAATTCATGAAGATCCTGATGCCGGCGACCATCGCCTGGTACTTGTCCAAGCGCACCTTGCCGCCGCAGCTCAAACATGTGGGGATCAGTCTGATCCTGATCGGCGTGCCGTTTATCCTGATCGTGCGCCAGCCCGACCTGGGCACCTCGCTGCTGATCCTGGCGGGCGGTGCGTTCGTGCTGTTCATGGGTGGCTTGCGCTGGCGCTGGATTCTCAGTGTGCTGGCTGCCGCGATCCCGGTGGCCGTGGCCATGTGGTTCTTCTTTATGCATGACTACCAGAAGCAGCGGATCTTGACGTTCCTTGATCCGGAGAGCGACCCATTGGGCACGGGCTGGAACATCATCCAGTCGAAGGCAGCCATTGGCTCCGGTGGTGTATTTGGCAAGGGCTGGCTGCTGGGTACCCAGTCGCACCTGGACTTTTTGCCCGAGAGTCACACCGACTTCATTATTGCGGTGATGGGTGAAGAGTTCGGCCTGGTGGGCATTTGCGCACTGTTGCTGATCTATTTGCTGTTGATTGGTCGCGGGCTGGTGATTACCGCCCAGGCTCAGACGCTGTTCGGCAAATTGCTGGCCGGCAGCCTGACCATGACTTTTTTTGTTTACGTTTTTGTCAACATCGGTATGGTCAGTGGCCTGTTGCCGGTGGTTGGGGTGCCGTTGCCATTCATTAGCTACGGCGGAACTTCGCTGGTGACATTGCTGTCAGCGTTTGGGGTTTTGATGTCGATTCATACGCATCGCAAGTGGATCGCACAGGTTTGAATAAGGTGAAGATGTCAATGCAAGTAATGCGCGGCTGGGCGACTCGGCACGCGTCCTGGATGAGCCTTATCGGGCTGCTGGGCGCGACGCAAGAGGCGCAGGCCGGTGACTACGATGGTTCACCCCAGGTCGCCGAATTTGTCGGTGAAATGACCCGCGACTATGGTTTTGCTGGCGAACAACTGATGGGCGTATTCCGTGAGGCCCAGCGCAAGCAGGCGATCCTCGACGCGATCTCGCGCCCCGCCGAGCGCGTGAAGCAGTGGAAGGAATATCGCCCGATGTTCCTCACCGATGCCCGGGTGGCCCGTGGTGTGGACTTCTGGCGTCAGCACGAAGCGGTGCTGGCCCGCGCCGAGCAGGAATACGGTGTACCGGCCCAGGTCATCGTCGCGATCATCGGCATTGAAACCTTTTATGGGCGCAATACCGGCAGTTACCGGGTGATCGACGCCCTGTCGACCCTGGGTTTCGATTACCCGCCACGCGCCGAATTCTTCCGCAAGGAACTGCGCGAGTTCCTGCTGCTGGCCCGCGAAGAACAGGTCGACCCATTGACCCTCAAGGGTTCTTACGCGGGGGCGATGGGCTTGCCGCAGTTCATGCCGAGCAGCTTCCGTGCTTATGCGGTGGATTTCGACGGCGACGGCCACATCAATATCTGGAGCAACCCCGACGACGCCATCGGCAGCGTGGCCAGCTACTTCAAGCGCCATGGTTGGGTGGCCGGCGAACCAGTGGTGATCCGTGCCGATGTGACTGGCAACCGCGCCGACGAAGGCCTGACCCAGGGCATTGAACCGGTCAAGACGGTCGGGGAGTTGCGGGCGCTGGGCTGGTCGAGTCAGAATGCGCCACGCGATGACATGCCGGTGACGGCGTTCCGCCTGGAAGGCGCAGACGGTCCGGAATACTGGATGGGCCTGAAGAATTTTTACGCAATCACGCGTTATAACCGCAGTGTGATGTACGCCATGGCCGTGCATCAGCTGTCAGACATGCTGGTCCAAGCACGGGGCAACAAGTAATGCGGGTATCGCCGTTCAACAAACCGCTCAAGCTGGTGGCGTTCGCCGCGTTGTCCTTGTTGGTTGTCAGTTGCTCATCCACGACCAGCCGTGCACCGGCGCAGAAGGGCGGTGGCATCGTCCGCGCCCAGCCGGGCCTGGATATCAACCGCGCACACAAAGATGGCGCGCCGTGGTGGGATGTCGATGTTTCGAAGATCCCGGACGCCACGCCAACCCTGCACACCGGCCCATACAAGGCCAACCCCTATACCGTGCTGGGTAAAAACTACTTCCCGCTGCAGGAATCCAAGACCTACTCGCAAACGGGCACGGCGTCCTGGTATGGCACCAAGTTCCATGGCCAGAACACCGCCAATGGCGAAGTGTACGACCTGTATGGCATGAGCGCGGCGCACAAGACGCTGCCGCTGCCCAGCTATGTACGGGTGACCAACCTGGACAACAACCGCACGGTGATCCTGCGGGTCAATGACCGTGGGCCGTTCTATTCGGACCGGATCATCGACTTGTCCTACGCTGCCGCGAAGAAACTCGGCTATGCCGAGACCGGCACGGCGCGGGTGAAAGTCGAAGGTATCGACCCGGCGCAGTACTGGGCCCAGCGTGGCAAGCCGGCGCCGTTGATGCTCAACGAACCGCAGACCCCGCAACCGCAAGTGACGGCCTCGGCCGGCAAGATCGAGCAGTGGACGCCGCCGCCAGCGCAGCACGCACCGGATACCGTGGCTGTGCCGCGTGCCGTGCCCGGCGCCTCGATGGTCGGCGGACAGTATCTGCAAGTGGGCGCTTTCGCTAACCCGGATGCGGCAGAGCTGCTAAGGTCGAAACTCAGCGGTATGGTCAGCGCGCCGGTTTTCATCAGTTCCATCGTGCGTAACCAACAGACTCTGCACCGTGTGCGCATGGGGCCGATCGGCTCGCCGAGCGAGGTTGCGCAGGTACAGAACAGCGTGCGTCTGGCCAACCTGGGGCAACCCAGCGTAGTCACCGCAGAATAACAGTAAGGGATTGATGGCTTGGGCCCGTGCGCGGGCTTGAGCCCTGGTTGTTGGCTCGTGAACAATAAAAACCCAGGGGCAAGGGGTGAGCGGGCAACCGAACACGCGACAGTCTGGAAGCGGGCTGTCTGAATAGTTTTGCCCGCGAGGGCAAGTTTCCATAAGCAATTTCGAGAGACGGATGAACATCACCACCTTAGCCAAACGCACGTGCCTGCTTCTTTCGCTGATCATCACCCCGGCCGCCTGGGCGGTTGAGATGGTGCCGGCTTCCCCGCAATTGGCCGCCAAGGCCTGGGTCCTCATGGATGCCGCCAGCGGCAACGTGCTGGTCGAAAGTAACGGTGACCAGCGCCTGCCACCGGCCAGCCTGACCAAGCTGATGACGGCTTACATCGCGACCCTGGAAATCCGTCGCGGCCAGATCGGCGAGAATGACCCGGTTACCGTCAGCGAAAACGCATGGCGCACCGGCGGTTCGCGGATGTTCATCAAAGTGGGTTCGCAGGTGACTGTGAGCGACCTGCTGCACGGCATCATCATTCAGTCCGGTAACGACGCCAGCGTCGCCTTGGCCGAGCACATCGCCGGCAGCGAAGACGCGTTCGCCGACATGATGAACAAAACCGTGTCCGACCTGGGCATGACCAACAGCCACTTCATGAACCCGACCGGTCTGCCGAACCCAGAGCACTACTCGTCGGCTCACGACATGGCGATCCTGGCGCGCGCGATCATTCGTGTCGACCCGGTGCACTACGCGATCTACTCCCAGAAAGAATTCTTCTGGAACAACATCAAGCAGCCTAACCGCAACCTGTTGCTGTGGCGTGACAAGACCGTCGATGGCCTGAAAACCGGCCACACCGACGAAGCCGGCTACTGCATGGTGTCGTCCGCTGTACGTGATGGCCAGCGTCTGATCGCCGTGGTCTTCGGCACCAACAGCGAGCAGGCCCGTGCGGCCGAGACGCAAAAACTGCTGACCTACGGCTTCCGTTTCTTCGAAACCCAGACGTTCTACCAGAAGGGTGCAGAGCTTGCGCAGGCGCCGGTATGGAAAGGCGCGACCCACCAAGTCAAGGCCGGCCTGGCTGAAGACCTGACCCTGACCATGCCTAAAGGCCAGCTGAAAAAGCTCGCCGCCAGCATGACCATGAACCCACAACTGGTCGCGCCAATCGCCAAGGGCGACGTGATCGGTAAAGTCGAAGTGAAGCTGGACGATAAAGTGGTGCACAGCGCCGACCTGATCGCTCTGGATGCCGTCGATGAAGGTGGTATCTTCCGCCGCGTGTGGGATAGCATCCGTCTATTCTTCTACAGCTTGTTCAACTGATAGTGTGCACCTGCAAGGCCCCGTGTTGACCCGACACGGGGCCTTGCCCGTCGCCACGGCTTACGCTTACGAGGCCGTTACGCCATGACCGATAAAGAAGTAAAGGCGCCAAAGATCGAATTCCCAGTGACGGATTATCCCGTCAAAGTGATCAGCGATACCGGTGTAGGCAACAAAGACAAGATTCTCGAGATCGTGCGTAAACATGCCACGATCAACGACAACCGGGTGGACGAGCGTTCGAGCACCAACGGTAAGTACACCACGATCCAATTGCACATCGTTGCGACGGATCAGGACCAGCTCTACAACATCAACAGCGAACTGCGGGCCACTGGCTTCGTGCATATGGTGTTGTGATGTCACAGGTCCTGGGCTTTCGCGAGCTCGGCCGGATGGACTACGAGCCGGTCTGGCATGCGATGCAGCGCTTCACCAACGAGCGCGGCACTTCGGCTCCCGATGAAATCTGGCTGGTGGAACACCCGCCGGTATTCACCCAGGGCCAGGCCGGCAAGGCCGAACATCTGCTGCTGCCGGGTGATATTCCGGTGGTGCAGGTCGACCGAGGTGGCCAAGTGACTTACCATGGGCCCGGTCAACTGGTGGCTTATTTGCTGCTGGATGTACGCAAGCTGGGTTTTGGCGTGCGCGACCTGGTGACTCGAATGGAGGCTTGCCTGATCGAGCTATTGGCCAGTTACGGCGTGACTGCCGCGGCCAAGCCCGATGCACCTGGTGTGTACGTGGACGGCGCGAAGATCGCTTCCCTGGGGCTGCGCATTCGCCATGGGTGCTCCTTTCATGGCCTGGCCCTGAACGTGGACATGGACCTGGCGCCGTTTCGCCGGATCAACCCGTGTGGCTACGCCGGGCTGGCCATGACCCAGATGAGCGACCATGCCACACCGATTAAATTTGCCGAGGTTAGTGCCCGGCTGCGTGCGCAGCTCGTCAAACACCTCGACTATGCTGAGCAGACGACCCTCACGGGCGGAATCGACTGATTATGACTACTGATGCAGTGCAAACCATGATCCCGACGGTGGACGTTACCGAACGTCCGGCCCCGGCCCCGCGTGCCAAGGTGGAAGCCGGCGTCAAGCTGCGCGGCGCCGAGAAGGTTGCACGCATCCCGGTGAAGATCATTCCGACCACCGAACTGCCGAAGAAGCCTGACTGGATCCGCGTACGCATCCCGGTTTCGCCGGAAGTCGACCGCATCAAGGCCCTGCTGCGCAAACACAAGCTGCACAGCGTGTGCGAAGAGGCCTCCTGCCCGAACTTGGGCGAGTGCTTCTCCGGTGGCACCGCGACCTTCATGATCATGGGTGACATCTGCACCCGCCGTTGCCCGTTCTGCGATGTGGGCCATGGCCGTCCGAAGCCTCTGGACGCCAACGAGCCGGAAAGCCTGGCCATCGCCATTGCTGACCTGCGCCTCAAGTACGTGGTGATCACCTCCGTAGACCGTGATGACTTGCGCGACGGCGGTGCCCAGCACTTTGCCGACTGCATCCGCGAGATCCGCAAGCTGTCGCCGAACGTGATGCTTGAAACCCTGGTACCGGACTACCGTGGTCGCATGGACGTAGCGCTGGAAATCACCGCTGCCGAGCCACCGGATGTGTTCAACCACAACCTGGAAACCGTGCCACGCCTGTACAAGGCCGCGCGTCCGGGTTCGGACTATCAGTGGTCGCTGACCCTGCTGCAGAAATTCAAGCAGATGATGCCGCACATTCCGACCAAATCCGGCCTGATGCTGGGCCTGGGCGAGACTGACGAAGAAGTGATCGAAGTCATGAAGCGCATGCGCGAACACGACATCGACATGCTGACTTTGGGCCAGTACCTGCAGCCGTCCCGCAGCCACTTGCCGGTGCAGCGTTTCGTGCACCCGGACACCTTCGCCTGGTTTGCCGAGGAAGGTTACAAGATGGGCTTCAAGAACGTGGCATCTGGCCCGTTGGTACGTTCCTCGTACCACGCTGACGAACAGGCCAAGCTGGTCAAGGCGAGCCTGGTGTCCTGATAGAGATGTGAGCAGCACCGCAGGTCCAATGTGGGAGGGGGCTTGCCCCC
>NZ_JBOICG010000561.1:0-3014 GCF_050739995.1 Pseudomonas sp.
CCGCATCACCTGTGCGGGTGGCACCGCGTCCATCGACCTGATGCTTGACCTGATCGCCCAGGCCCATGGGCCGGAGCTGGCGATCCAGGTTTCCGAACAATTCGTGCTCGGCCGCATTCGCCCACGCAAAGACCACCAGCGCATGCAGATCGCCACGCGCTACGGCATCAACAACAAGAAATTGGTGCAAGTGATTGGCGAGATGGAGCAGCACACCGAACCGCCGCTGAGCACGTTGGCCCTGGCCGAGGCGATCAAAGTGACGCGACGCCAGTTGGAGCGCCTGTTTCGCTTGCACCTGAACGACACTCCGAGCAATTTCTACCTCGGTCTTCGCCTGGAAAAGGCCCGGCAACTCCTGCGCCAGAGCGGTATGAGCGTGTTGGAGGTGAGCATAGCCTGCGGATTTGAGTCACCGTCATATTTCACTCGCAGTTACCGCGCGCGGTTTGCGAAGTGTCCAAGGGAGGATCGGCGACGGGAGGTGGTTTGACGGCCAATTATAGTAAATTATACTTAAGACTATAATTTATAGTTACTTCAATAATTGAGTATAAAACCATGTCCAAGCACAGCGGCTTTGTATTCCGCCGTCCCACCCTGGCAAGCAGCATTGCCGATGGCCTGGTGGGGGCTGGCATTCAGGATTTCACCTCTGGCCTGTTTCTCGCAGCGCCGCGTCGCACAGGCAAAAGTACCTTTCTGCGGGAAGACTTGATTCCGGAATGCCAACTCCGGGGCTGGTTGACCGTGTATGTCGACCTATGGGCCGATAAAGAGAAAGATCCAGCGGAGTTGATCGCCAGCGCTATTGCTGCTGCTCTGGTGCCCTACGAAAAGGGCATTCGCAAACTGGCCAAGAACATCGGCATCGAGAAACTGAGCTTCCTGCGTACCCTGTCCTGGGACTTTACCAAGCCACAATTGCCTGTCGGTGCAACGCTGACTCAAGCCTTGGAATTGCTCCACAGTGCCGCTGAAAAACCGGTTGTGCTGGTGATTGACGAGGCGCAGCACGCATTAACCAGCGAGTCAGGCATCAACGCGATGTTCGCACTCAAGGCCGCCCGGGATCAGCTCAACCAAGGCCGTGACGAGGATGGCAGTGGCTTGCACCTGGTGTTCACCGGCTCCAACCGCGACAAGCTGGCCCACTTGGTATTAGGCAAAAGCCAGCCATTTTTCGGTTCCAGCATCACGCCGTTTCCGCTGCTGGGCAAAGAGTTCACCCAAGCCTACACGGCGCACCTCAATGCGCACCTGGCCCAGACCAACCAGTTCAAGGCTGCCGATATTGATGAGGCCTTTGAGTTGGTAGGCCGCCGCCCGGAAATGTTGCGCACCATCATCGGCGAGGTCGCGTTGGAGTTGGGCGAGGCGAGTAACTTGGGCCAACTGCTGCACAGCCGCGCCGAACTGCTGCGCGCCGGGGTGTGGACCGAGTTTGAAAGCGCCTGGAATGCCCTGACCATTCCCCAGCGGGCTGTACTGGAAGTGATGGTGGAGCGTTCTCAAAACAACGAACCCTTCGCGCCGTTTACCGACAGCACCCTCACCGCAGTCAGCAGGAAACTGGAAGAGATGGGCAGCGATGTGGTGCCAGGCACCCAGACGATTCAGGCCTGCATTGATGCTCTGCGTGACAAGGAGCTGGTGTGGAAGTCGAGCCGGGGGGGATATGCCCTGGAGGACAAAACCTTTGGGGACTGGCTGCTGTACAAGCGTTGAAGCTAAGGCGGGACAAATGTGGGAGGGGGCTTGCCCCTCCCACAATTGATTAGTGGTGTGGCTTACTTTTTCAGCAGGGCCGAACAGGCGGCTTTGTAAGCCTCATGCTGATACTTGTTCAGCGTCGCTGGCAGTTCAAAGTTGTGCTTCTTGTTCTGTGCATTGATGGTCTGCGGCGACAACAATGCCACCTCAACCCCCTCCAGCAACTGAAACACCCCTTCAATCTTGAACGTCGTCGGGCCACCGGCGAATTCGCCTTTCTTACTACGCTTCTTGATCGCGATACGCTCGATGGCGTTTTCCCGCACAAACGCCTTCACCTGGACGGCGAAGGCTTTGACGTTGGCCGCTTCATCGTCATCGTCGAGGGCGATTTTCTTGGTAGCCAGGGTGACATGCGTCAGCGTCTGGTTGTCCAGGGAGGCGACGGCGATGATGGCTTCGCTGCCTTTGATTTCGATGCCGCAAATAGTCATGAGGGGCCTTGGTTCAGAGAGAAAGTGGCGGGGATTGTCGCTTATTCCTGGCCAATCGACTCCAGAAACTCCGACCGCTCATCACTCATCCGCGCCAGGCAATCGTTCTGCTGGATCGCATATTCCTTGGTGCCGGTCACCGCCGGGAAGGTGTCCACCGCGCAATCGGCGTCGCGCAGTTTTTCCCACTTTTGCTGGGCATCCTTCAGACGAGCGGTAATGTCAGCGAGCTGCGACTTGTTGCTGCCATAGGTCGAGCCCATGCGCTCCAGCAGTCCCTGATAGTTATCTTTGAGCAATTGCTCGGCAGTGGTTTTGTTGAAGGTGGCGCATTCCAGGGTTTGCTTGTCGTTTTCGATGCCATCGCACGGCGTGTTATCGGTGTCTTCAGCCGCGTGGGCGGTGGTTGCGATGAGTGCCAAAGCCAGGAAAATCGATTTCATTGCGCCGTCTCATATCAAGTGATGCGGGAATTCTGGCTCAAGCGTAAGACAAAGAACAGCCGCCAGTCAGACCTCCCTTGACCGCCTTTGTCGCGGATTGACGCTTTCGGCAATTCCCCTGTCGTTTTTGCACCCGGCTCCGTCGTCCCCTGGGCATATGCTGGCCCCAAAGCGCCGGCAGACGATTCGGCGCATGAATCGCCAATAAGGGGACGCCTGATGAGCCCAGCCGAATTGCACGCCGACAGCATCGTTATCGACGGGCTGATCATTGCCAAGTGGAACCGCGACCTGTTCGAGGACATGCGCAAAGGTGGCCTCACCGCTGCCAACTGCACCGTGTCGGTGTGGGAAGGGTTCCAGG
>NZ_JBOICG010000562.1:0-3251 GCF_050739995.1 Pseudomonas sp.
CCGCCGAGCTTGTCGAAATAGAACTGCTTGGCCGCGACCGTAGCGGCTTCGCCCAACTCAATGTCCGCACAGGAAAACACCATGGCCGAACGCGGTGGCTTTTCCAGGCTCAGGTCGGTCAACGACAGGCCACTGCCAACGCTTTCAATCACCAGCGTGTCGCTTACCGCAATCGCCGGATGGACCACATTCAGGTACGTCGTGTCCTGGGCAAACACCTTGGCCTTGACCAACTGTCCAGCCTTGATAAAGGCCCGCGTCGCGCTGTCTTCTTCCTGTTTTACCGAAAAAATAATATCTCCAGGCTGCATGATGTCGCTCCTCATTTAAGAAAAGTTGCTTTCAAGTTGCTGTTGCACCGTTGCGGAAGAACTCCGGAACGTCGTGCTCGTCTCAGGCTGCTGGCGCAGCCCGGTTGGCCAGGGTGTCGGCGTACTTGGCGATACTCTGGTCGATCTTGTCGATGGCCACACTGGCGGCCTCGGCCTCCATCGCACCGGCAGCGGCGGCCACGGCGGCAGCGGCGCCCACCAGCAGGTCGGTGGCCAGCGCGCCCAGTGCGTCCTCGGCGGCGCCTTTCACATTCTCCTGGAGGATGTTCTCGGTCATTTTTTGCAGCAGCACGGCCTGGGCCGCCAACGCGATCTTGCTGACCCCGTCGAAATACCCCGCGCCCGCCTGCGCCACCAACCCGGCCGCCTGGCTGATCATCATGTCGGCCGGCACCGCGATCTGCGCCGGTGCATAGGCAAAGTTCTGCGAGTTAGTGAACTGCACCGCCTGCACAATCTGACTGTTGAGGGCCGCCGTGCTGTCGGGCGACGGCGTGCTCGCCTGGTTGAGCAGATGCTCGTTCATCCGCGCCATGATGGAGCGCGAGGCCGGGGTGGCGGGCGCTGGCGCAGGTGGATCGGCGGCGGGCGTTGCTTGCGGGGCGGCGGGTTTCTTTCGGCTGAACCACGACATGATCGATCTCCCCAGGGCTCAGCCCTTCTCACCAATCTGCATGATCAGCGCCACCGCCTTGGAGATCACCGCATTGGAAATCTGGTTCATCGCCTGCTGGCTGTTGACCGCGTTCTGCAACGACAGGCCCGCCGCACTGCTGGCCACCTGATAAAGCGACGCAATGGCCTGGGCCGGCGCCTCCGCCACCACCTTGACGTTGGTTTGGGTTACCGCGTCGGTGATCTGGCTGTTGACCTCTGTCATACATCTCTCCTTGATGGAATTCACCCGTCAGGGGTGGTGGCGTGACGTGCTCATAAACTAGAACGCCTCACACCGACGTCTGTGAATGAAGTTCAGCGCAAGGCACTGCGCAGCAATTGCACGCGCTTACGCACCAGCGGCAGCTTGACTTGAAGGGCGGCGGCGATTTGCGGGTACGGCAAGTCATCGACAAAACGCATCTCAAACAAGCGTTGCTGCGCGATCGGTAACTGCGCCACATGCGCCTCGACCTGTTCCAGGCGCTCATAACATTCCACCCGGTCCAGCACCGAGGCGCAGGGCGCGGCGAGCACGGCCAAGTGGTCGTGCTCAAGGTCGATCAGATGATCGAACAGCAACCCCTCGCGCTTGCTTCGCCGCAGGCTGTCGAGAAACACATGGTCGAGCACCAGAAAAAGAAACCCCTGGGGGTCGCGAATACGCTCCGGCGAACGCCGGAAAAACAGCAGCGCCTTTATCGCCGTGGCCGATAACCACTCCTGGCCCTGATCCTGATTCCCCTTGGCACGCCGCAGTGCGCGACGCTTCAGCTCGCCCTGTACTGCGCGCCAACTCGCTTCAAACAAACGGTCATCAGCGACCCATTGATCCTTGAACTGAACAGTCATCCCCATCGCAAGCACTCCTGTGCATCCTTGATGAAGGGCCAGTTTGCGAGGCATCAACAGGGGCGCGCTGTTACCTGGGGAACACCGTGGCGACTAATTCAAGGCAAATGCCTTGCGCCGCAAATGCTCAAGATCGTTGATCACCATCCGCTCCAGACTGCCGCTGATCAAACCGCTGCGGCGCCACAATTGCAGTTGAACATTGAGCTTGGGGCGACTGGTGTTGAGCATGGACGCCAACACACCCTGGCTGGCGGGCAGTGACACGCAGGGCATAGCGAGGGCCAAGTCGATGTCGCGCATATTGGCCAACAGGAACCGCGCCAGCCGCGACTCCAGCCGATGCAGGCAGACCAATTCGAGCAATTCGATGGCATGCAGCAGGCGCACCATCATCAGCATCAACAAGCGCCGCAGAAACACCGGCTCCTCAAACAGCAGCGCAAAATGCCGACGGCTCAGTTGCAGCAAGCGGGTCGGGCCGCTGGCAAAGGTCGAAGATTCACGGCCATGGTCCTTGATCAACGCCGTCTCACCCACCACCTGCCCGGCCCCCATACTGCCGATGATCTGTTCCCGGCCGTCGGGGCCGTGGACCACCGAATAGATCCGCCCCTCCACCACCAGCGCAATGAACTCGAGGGTGTCGTCCTTGAAATAGAGCAGTTCACGATCATCCAGGGTGCGCTCCACCATATGAGTGGCGACGTAGCACAAGAGCGGCTCCGGTAAACCTCGAAATAAATCGGAGCGGGCAAGCAGGGTTTGTCTCAGCGGGAGATCGAGCATCACGGTTCCTTTGGAATGCATGCGTTCACCTGGCCAGGGGAAGAGAATTGCGGCGCGACCGCCATGCGGAAGCCACAAGAGCAAAGCAAACAAAGGGACGTACGGTACGAGGAGTTGTGAAAGATAATGGCAAATAGCCGCCTTTCCCGGTAACGCAGCCTACTATCGCCAGTGAAAACACCGGAATGGACGCATCTGGCCGACATGGGTATGATGTCGCCCGCACAAGCATCCGTAGCTCAGCTGGATAGAGTACTGCCCTCCGAAGGCAGGGGTCGTGGGTTCGAATCCCGCCGGGTGCACCATCTTCTTTCCCTTGGATTACAAGGGAATAGCACTCCTGACAAAAACCTTTCCTAGTCCCGAAAGTCGTTTTTTCCGCCTATTTGCCGCACTTGAACGTGGCAAACATGGTCGAAAGGACTATCCAGCCCCGCGCAAACCTTCGAAACCCAATCCGACGTCCAAGCCTGGGCACGCGTCCGGAAATCAAACGCCTGGAAGCGCTCACACACCCTCCGCTGGCAACACGCATCGTTGCCACCCTCACCTCCTCTGACCTTGCTCGATACCGTGGCGAGGTACGGGTGCGTGGGAAATTCCCTACAGACCCCTGAGAAC
>NZ_JBOICG010000563.1:0-7250 GCF_050739995.1 Pseudomonas sp.
GGGTGGCGTAGCCACCCCAACAAGGACGCCGTGGTGTTTCGGAAAGACCGCGGCGTCTGGTTTTAGGGCGGCTACGCCACCCAGCGCGGGGCAAGCCCGCTCACTACAACCAGCAATTACTCAGCGATCAGCCAATCCATCTGCCACCCGCCCTGGGTCTGGCCAAGCTTCTTGGACAACCACGGCAGCAGCTCACGCAACTCCTCTTCCAAACCCCACGGCGGGTTGGCGATGGCCAATCCAGAACCGGTCAGGGTGTTGGGCGTGTCCAGCGGATGTACCAACAACTCCACCCGCAGCAATTTCGGCGCGCCGGTACCGGCCAGGTCCTGGTAGAAACGACGCAGCATGCGCTGGTCCTTCACCGGGTACCAGATCGCCGCGACGGTCTGGCGCATACGACCCACCGCCTCCTTGAGCGACGCGGCGCAGCGCTGCATTTCATCGAGCTTTTCGAACGGCGGGTCGATCAGCATCAGCGCGCGCTTCTCCGGCACCGGTAGCAAAGCACGCGGCACATGCCAACCTTCGCCCAGGTGCACTTTGACGCGGCGATCACCTTTCATGTTGTCCTTGAGCAACACGCCGTCGTCCGGGTGTTTCTCATTGAGCAACACGCGGTCCTGCGAGCGCGTGAGACGCCGAGCCAGCTCCGGGGAGCCAGGGTAGTAACGCAACTGGCCGTCCGGGTTCATCTCGTGCAGTACACGCATGTAATCGGCGGTCAGCGGCGGCAGGTCGCTTTCACCCCACAGGCGGGCGATGCCTTCCAGGTATTCACCGGTGCGGTTGGCCTGATCGCCCTGCAGGTCATACAGCCCGATACCGGCATGGGTATCGAGGTAGGCGAACGGCTGCTCCTTGCGCGACATCAGGGCGATGAGGCGGGTCAAGGTCAGGTGTTTGAAGACATCGGCATGGTTGCCGGCGTGAAAGGCGTGACGATAATTCATGGTTGCTCCTGCGCAGGGGGCGAAGTTTACCTTCTACCGGGACAAAGGTGCAGGGCTGCATGTCGGCTGTTGCTCACGGACCGGTGATGGACATGCCTCCAGACTCGCAGACAAGATAGCTGGCCAATGCCTCATGACAGGTATCAGGCCCACGCGAAAAGTAAGCCACCTTGTGCTTCAAGGTCGCCAGCGAGAAAGCCGTGTACAGCTCAGGGCGATGCTCCTCCAGCCATTGCAGTAGGTTGTCGGTCAAGGTCTGGGGCGACTGTTGCGCCAGACCGGCCAACAAAGACGCCGGCACCCGCCACCAAGGGCTGGCTTTCGCCACTGTCACAGGCACCGGTGCCACCACCAAGGGCTGACCATTGATCAGGTAGCGTCGAAACACCGGCAGCACCCGCCCCGCCTCTTCCTCCAGCCCCTGCAGGATTGGCAGAAACCGAGCACCATCCCAAAAACGCAAGAACACGGCTCGGCCGTCGGGCAGATAGACCTTGGTCAGGCTTTGCAGGTGCGCAATCACGACGTCCAGTGGGCTGGACGACACCGCCAGCCAGCCCCAATCGGTGGCCTCAGTGGTTGCGACCCAATCGCAGAAGGCACTCCCCGGCTCAACGATGCCGACATAGGGCATCACCTCCCCCCACTCGGCATAGGCCGTGCCTGCCCAGATCGATTGGGGCAGCATTCCAACCGCTGCGTCAAAAGGTTTTGCATCACTGGCATTGCTCAAGATGGCGAAGACCCGCTCACCAGGCTGTAGAGGCTGCTGTGTAATCCAGGCGTCAGGCGCCAGACGTTTGTTCATCAAGGCAAACTCCTGTTAGCCACTGTGTCGTGGGATATCACACTGGCCGTGTTTGCAACGCTCACACTCTTCGCAAAACGGCGCACTGCGTTTCAGACTGGTCACTTGAACGCGACTCAACGGCATGGGAATAACCGCCAGCAGCTTCTCCTTCATTCCCGGTATCAACGGTGTAGCAGCGGGAACTGGCACACTGCCAAGTTGGATCGGCACACTGCTGAAGATGCCACCCGCCGAAACCGTAATGGATTGGCCACCCGCCTGAATCGTCACACTGGCACCCGCATCGATCACGACACTTTGCCCAGCACCAATCTGAATAGTCTTCCCGGCCCGTATACGCTGCGAGCCACCGACCATCAGATGATCATCCTGCTTGAGTTCAGTCAGGCGGTTGCCGTGGGTAACGCGTTGCTCTTCGCCCTGCAACTCATGGTGCGACTCGCCGCCCACCGTTATCCGACACTGGTTGTCGACCTGCACCTGCTGGTCGTGCAATACATGCTGGGTCCAGTCCCGCTGGGCGCGCAGGTAGATCTCCTCGGCACCCTTACGGTCCTCAATACGCAATTCGTTGTATCCACCACCACCGGGGCTGCTCTGGCGGCGCAAGATGCTGCGGGTCTTATCCGCCGGCAGGTCGAGAGGCACCGGCGTCGCCGCGTTGGGCAAGCAACCCATGACCACTGGCATATCCAGGTCGCCATTGACGAAGCCCACCAGCACCTCCATGCCAACCCTGGGGATAAGCACTGAGCCATAACCGTCATGCGCCCAAGCACTGGCCACTCGCAACCAGCAACTCGAATGATCGTTGTGCTCCCCCGTACGATCCCAGGCCATTTGCACCTTGACCCGACCGTATTCATCGCAATGGATCTCGCTGTCGGCGGGCCCGGCAATCACCGCATTCTGATAACCCGAAATATTCGGACGTGGCTGTTCTGGCAGCGACGGCCGGAAAACCACATCCCACGGCGCGGCCGTGAACTCGTTGCGATAGCCCTGACGAAAATCCCCGCCAACCACTTCGACCACAGCCTCCTCAAGTACCTGGGGTTGTTTGCCTTCGTGCGTGATGCGCGTCACGAGCCACAGGTCGTTCCAGTCGGCGCGCGGGTGCCCGTCAAGCTTGAGGAAGCGACCGCTGGTCAACCCCGGCTCATCACCTTCGCCATGGGCGATCCGGTAGTCGCTGCGGTGCCGCTCCAGCCTGTGCTGTGCCAGGTATTTGCCGTGGGGACGGTCGGAAAAATAGCCGGGATAATCTTGTTCTTCCAATCGAGGAAGCCGTTCACCGGCAACTTCGCTCTGCAACGCCAGGTGCGGTTTGCGAAAGTCGTAATCGCGCAGACTCACCGCCGTGGTGCGGGTTTCCAATTGCACGATAAAACGCTTGATTGCCGCTGTGTCCGCCACCATTCCGGAACCAGGCGCGTAAGGCGTGGGCTGCTCGGCCTGGGCAAATACCGTCTGATCGTCACCGAACACCAACAGGTGCCCCTCCGGTGAATGCTGGAAGTGATAATGAATGCCCAACTCGGCACACAGCCGCTGAATGAATGCCAGATCGCTCTCCCCGAACTGTACGCAATACTCGCGCTCGGGATACGTTCCGCTGAGCTGGAATGTGAACCGGTCGCTCTGGATTCCCTGCGCCACCAGCACCTGCGCAACGATCTGCGGCACGCTCTTGTGTTGAAAAATGCGCTGGTGGCTGCTGTGTTTCAGATAGGTCAGCTGAGGAACGACACTCAGCTGATAACGCGTCAGGCGCCGCCCGGAATCCCCCTGTGCCACACGATAAACCAGACCATGAACACCCTGTCCCTGGTCGTCGAAGCCCAGATACACCTGACGATGGAGCAAGCTCTCAAGGTCAAGGTCGGGCTGCTCGCTGACCAATTCCAAGTCAAAGCGGTAGGGCTGACTGATGGCTTCGGTGCCCCTGAACTCGAGTACCTTGAGTTCACTGGCCGCCCCGTCGAGGGTCAGGGTAAAGACGCATTGGTTGGCAGGAGCGAACATCCGATGTTTCTCTGCGAAGGGTGGGCGGCAGATTCTGCACCAGCTTTGTACGGCCCTGAGCGCGCTGCAGGGAAATCAGTTATCTCCTACATTCTGAGCCCCCGATTCTTCACGCTTCAGGCATCGAATGCACCTCAGTGCCGTGCTAGCGTTACCGCCTCTCCCCGCAGAATCCCTGGAAAAAAGCATGGCCACACGCTACGCAAAAATCATTCTGACCCTGGTTCTCGCAGCCTTCGCGACACTGGTGGCGTTCAACAACATCACCGACTACGGCTCCAACTTTGCCTTCGTCAAACATGTGTTGAGCATGGACACCACGTTCCCGGAGAACGCTGCCATGTACCGCGCCATCACCACACCTTGGTTGTGGCACGGCGCTTACGGGCTGATCATCCTGGGTGAAGCGCTCACTGCGCTGTTGCTTGCCTGGGGCGCATGCTCGTTATGGCGCGCCCGCCACGCCGGCGCTGTCGAATTCAACCGCGCCAAGGCACGCGCCACCACAGGCCTGGTCCTCGGGTTTGTGGTGTGGTTTTTCGGCTTTATGGTCGTGGGTGGCGAATGGTTCCTGATGTGGCAGTCCCATCAATGGAATGGCCAGGAAGCCGCGTTCAAGTTCTACATGGCGATTGTGGGCGTGCTGATCTTTCTCAATCAGCCGGATACGGACTGAGGACAAAAAAGGCCCGCTATCCTTAGGACGCGGGCCTTTTCATGACTCAACGGGCGCTTTATGCCCGAAGCATTACTTGTTGAGGTTGTAGTCTTTTTCCGCCGCATCAAAACGCTCGAGCATACCTGCCGTCGGCGCGCCCAGCTTGCTCACGAAGTAAATCGCGAGACTGGCGAAGATGAAGCCTGGGATGATCTCGTACAAGCCCAGCAGGCTGAAGTGTTTCCACACGATCACGGTGATTGCGCCGACCAGGATACCGGCCAGTGCGCCGTTGCGGGTCATGCCTTTCCAGATCACCGAGATCAGCACCACGGGGCCGAATGCCGCGCCGAAACCGGCCCAGGCATAGCTCACCAGGCCCAGTACGCGGTTGTCCGGGTTGGCCGCCATGGCGATAGCGATCAGGGCCACCAGCAGCACCATGGCGCGGCCAACCCATACCAATTCCAGCTGGGAAGCATTTTTACGCAAGAAGGTCTTGTAGAAGTCTTCGGTCAGGGCGCTGGAGCACACCAGCAGTTGGCAGCTCAGGGTACTCATGACCGCCGCCAGGATGGCCGACAACAGCACGCCGGCGATCCATGGGTTGAACAGCAGCTTGGCCAGCTCGATGAACACACGCTCGTGGTTCTCGGTAACCGGGCCAGCCACTTCCGGGTGCGCCGAGAAGTAGGCGATACCGAAGAAGCCCACGGCCACGGTGCCGCCCAGGCACAGGATCATCCAAGTCATGGAGATGCGACGCGCCTTGGCGATCGACTTCACCGAATCCGCCGCCATGAAGCGCGCGAGGATGTGCGGTTGGCCAAAGTAGCCCAGGCCCCAGCCCATCAGCGAAATGATGCCGATGAAGGTGGTATTTTTCAGCATATTGAAGTTGTCGGGGTTCTTGGCCTCGATGGCCAGGAAGGTCGTATCGACACCGCCAGTGGCCAGCAGCACGATGATCGGCGTCAGGATCAACGCGAAGATCATCAGCGTGGCCTGAACGGTATCTGTCCAACTTACCGCCAGGAAACCACCAACAAAGGTGTAGGCAATCGTCGCCGCGGCACCGGCCCACAGTGCAGTCTCGTAGGACATGCCGAAGGTGCTTTCGAACAGGCGGGCACCGGCCACAATGCCGGATGCGCAGTAGATGGTGAAGAACACCAGGATCACCACCGCAGAGATAATCCGCAACAGGCCGCTCTTATCTTCGAAACGGCTGGAGAAATAATCCGGCAGGGTCAGGGCATCGCCGTTATGTTCGGTCTGTACCCGCAGACGACCGGCCACGAACAGCCAGTTCAAGTAAGCACCGACGATCAGGCCGATGGCGATCCAGCTTTCCGACAGGCCCGACATGTAGATCGCACCCGGCAACCCCATCAACAACCAGCCGCTCATGTCAGAAGCGCCGGCCGACAGAGCCGTCACCACGCTACCGAGGCTGCGACCGCCGAGGATGTAATCGGAAAGGTTGTTGGTGGAGCGATAGGCCATGAAGCCGATCAGCACCATTGCTGCGATGTAGATCACGAACGTGATCAGGGTTGGATTGCTAACGCTCATAAGAGTGACGCCCTGGCTTTGTTTTTATGTAGCGACGGCCTGTCAGACGGCCACCCACTGCTAACCGGGTAGACGAAACTGCGTGCCGCGCATTTATGACTGGCGTTTCCCCAGGAAAGCCGCCAGCCGATGAACCGAACCGCTGAGGTGGTTGCACCTTGGCCGCGAATGCTATTCAACAAAGCAAATAAGGTGCAACCAGTTTCTTGAGAATAAGTTGCACCCACTCATGTATTACGGAAAACATCACGTTTTTGCTCCTTTTGGGAGCAAGAACAGCCGAAGTCAGAAGCAAATGCACCAAGAGAAAGCAGATTCGGCTGAGGGCCGATTTTTTTCGTGAGGACCTTCAAAAATTTCCTGAACAAAAGGGTTGCACCCGGTTGCACCTCTTCATGGGCAAAGCTAATCTTGCCGCCAGCAGATGCCACTCGGTAGTGGCACCCATGAGGATAATAAAGATGGCAACGACCACCCTTGGGGTCAAACTCGACGACCCGACCCGCGAACGCTTGAAGGCTGCCGCGACCTCCATTGATCGCACGCCGCACTGGCTGATCAAGCAGGCGATTTTCAATTACCTGGAGAAACTCGAGGGTGGTGCAACCCTGACCGAGCTCAATGGCTTGGCCAGCAAGGACGCTGAAGACGCAGGTGAGGTCCAGGCCGACCACGCCCACCAGTGCTTCCTGGAGTTCGCCGAAAGCATCCTGCCGCAGTCGGTACTGCGCGCTTCGATCACTGCCGCTTACCGCCGCCCAGAGCCGGAAGTGGTACCGATGCTGATCGAACAGGCCCGCCTGCCAGCTCCGATGGCAGAAGCCACCAACAAGCTGGCCGCCTCGATTGCCGAGAAGCTGCGCAATCAGAAGAGTGCCGGTGGCCGTGCCGGTATTGTCCAGGGTCTGCTGCAAGAATTTTCCCTGTCGTCCCAAGAAGGTGTGGCGCTGATGTGCTTGGCCGAAGCGCTGCTGCGCATCCCGGACAAAGGCACCCGCGATGCGCTGATCCGCGACAAGATCAGCACCGGCAACTGGCAGCCGCACCTGGGCAACAGCCCGTCGCTGTTCGTCAATGCCGCCACGTGGGGCCTGCTGCTGACCGGCAAACTGGTCGCCACCCACAATGAGGCCGGCCTGACCTCATCCCTGAGCCGCATCATCGGCAAGAGCGGCGAGCCGATGATCCGCAAGGGCGTCGACATGGCCATGCGCCTGATGGGCGAGCA
>NZ_JBOICG010000564.1:0-11375 GCF_050739995.1 Pseudomonas sp.
CACTGACAGGTCGCCATCGCAGGCAAGCCAGCTCCCACAGTTTGATTCGGTTTCTTCAGTTAGAGACGTCGGCGATGGCCTGGGCCAACAAGGCCAGCCGCTTGGCGTCAATCCCAGCAACACTGGCCCGCCCCGAGCTGACCATATACACGCTGTGCTTCTCCCGCAGTTGCTTCACCTGCTCGGCGTTCAAGCCGGTATAGGAAAACATCCCGCGTTGCGCACCAATATGGGCGAACCGTTCGGCCAAGCCGTGCGGCGCCAGCGCCTCCACCAGGCCTGCGCGCAACTGCGCAATCCGTGAACGCATGGCTTCGACTTCGCCGCTCCATACCTTCTTGAGTTCAGCATCACCCAGGATGGTCGCGACCACTGCCGCGCCATGATCCGGCGGCGTCGACCACAGGTTGCGCGCGATATTCGCCAGTTGGCTGCGCACATCCGTGAGCTTCTCGGCATCTGCCGCGCACACGATCAGCGCGCCGACGCGGTCGCGGTACAGGCCGAAGTTCTTCGAGCAGGAACTGGTGATCAGCACCTCGGGCAGCTCGGCAGCAAACAACCGCACTGCCCATGCATCCTGCTCCAGGCCATCACCAAAGCCCTGGTAGGCGAAGTCGATCAACGGCAGCAATTGGCGCTCGCGCACGATCTGCAGCACCTGGTGCCAATCATCCTGGGACAGGTCGAAACCGGTCGGGTTGTGGCAGCAAGCGTGCAGCAGCACCACGTCGCCCTTCGGCACGGTGGATAGGGTGGCGAGCATCGCCTGTACATCCAGGCGATTGTCGGCACCCACATATGGGTAATGGCTGACCTTGAGCCCGGCCTTGGCAAAGATGGTTTCGTGGATCGGCCAGGTCGGGTTGCTCAGCCATACACCACGGCCCGGCAGGCTGTGGGCGATGAAGTCGGCGCTCAGGCGCAGGGCGCCAGTGCCGCCTGGGGTCTGTGTGGCGCCGGCACGGCGTTCGCGGATCAGGGCGGAGTCGGTGCCGAGCACCAGTTCGCTGATCAGTTTGCCGAACGCGGCGTCACCGTGACCGCCGATGTAAGTCTTGGTGGTCTGTGTGTCCACCAGACGTTGTTCGGCCAGCTTCACCGAATGGGGAATCGGCGTCAGGCCTTGATCGTCCTTGTAGACGCCCACGCCCAAGTCGAATTTGTTCGGGTTGGTATCGTGGGCGTACAGGTCCATCAGCCCGAGGATCGGGTCGCCGGGCACGCGGCCAATGGCATCGAAATGCATTACTTGCGGCCCTCGGCGGTCTTGGCCACTTCGTCGGTGCGTGCGGCCATGATGAAGTCGTTGCGGTGCAGGCCCTTGATGGAGTGGCTCCACCAGGTCACGGTGACTTTGCCCCATTCGGTGAGCAGGCCAGGGTGATGGCCTTCGGCTTCGGAGATTTCACCCATGGCATTGGTAAACGCCAGGGCGAATTTGAAGTTCTTGAACAGGAAAACCTTTTCCAGCTGCATCACGCCGTCGCGCACTTCGATGTTCCAGTCGGGGATCTGCTTGATCAGTACCGGCAACTCTTCGTCGCTGACTTGTGGGGCGTCGGCGCGGCAGGCTTCGCAGTGGGCTTGGTTCAAGGTGGTCATGTCAGTGTCCTGAATTCGAGTGTTTGAAAAACGGTCGTCAGTGGCGTCACCCTAAAGCAACGCGGGGCCAGGGAACAGACTCACCTGGCCTCAAAACGTGAGGTTCACGCGGCCTTGGGTTTGGGTGGGAACTTCGGTGCATGCAAACCGAGCTGCATCCCGCGTTCGACCATGGCCATGATGTCTTCCTGCGCGACTTCGAACAGGCGCTTGAGCTCGGGCAGTACGAAGTACAGCGGTTGCAGGATGTCGATACGGTACGGAGTACGCATCGCTTCCAGCGGGTCGAAGGCTTGATGCTCGGGCTCGTCGGACAGGCTGTACACCGTCTCCTTGGGCGACGACAGGATGCCGCCACCGTAGATGCGCCGGCCTTGGGGCGTGTCCACCAGGCCGAACTCGATGGTCATCCAGTACAGGCGCGCCAGGTACACCCGCTGCTCCTTGGTGGCCGCCAGGCCGAGCTTGCCGTAGGTGTGGGTGAATTCAGCGAACCAAGGGTTGGTCAGCAGCGGGCAGTGGCCGAAGATCTCGTGGAAAATGTCCGGTTCTTGCAGGTAGTCCAGTTCTTCACGGGTACGAATAAAGGTCGCCACCGGAAACTGCTTGCTGGCAAGCAGTTCGAAGAAGGTCTGGAAGGGGATCAGCGCCGGTACGCGGGCGACTTGCCAGCCGGTGGTTTCGGCGAGCACTTTGTTGATCTCGCCCAGTTGCGGGATGCGATCCAGCGGCAGGCCGAGCTTGTCGATGCCGTCCAGGTATTCCTGGCAGGCGCGACCCTCGATCACTTTCAACTGGCGCGTGATCAGGGTGTTCCACACCGCGTGTTCTTCCGGCGGGTAGTGGATAAAACCTTGCGCATCGGGCTCGCGGGCCACGTATTGCGTCTGCTTCATACGGCTCTCCTGCTAGGCATTCGTTCTTGTTATGTCCTGCGATGAGCTTATTGATAACCCGATGGGCGCGAGATTCCATCCACCTTCAAGCGCTGGGGTGTAGGAAAATATGCCGACTTTTGTAAAGTATTCGTTACGACTGTGCGGCCAATCATTGTATCGGGCTGTGAAAAGGGTCTGTGTTGTCACATAATCTTGACGACTATCTGCGCCCAGCGGCAAAAAGACGCGGCGCCTTCCCATTTTTCGGGCCTTTCCATGCGTATCAAAGTGCACTGCCAGAACCGTATCGGCATCCTGCGGGACATCCTCAACCTGCTGGTGGAGTACGGCGTCAACGTCGCCAAGGGCGAAGTCGGCGGTGAACATGGCAACGCCATTTACCTGTTTTGTCCGAACCTGGTGAACATGCAGTTCCAGGCGCTGCGCCCACAATTCGAGGCGATTGCCGGGGTCTTTGGGGTCAAGCGGGTAGGGTTGATGCCCAGTGAGCGGCGTCATATGGAACTCAATGCGCTGCTCGGCGCCCTGGAGTTTCCGGTGCTGTCGATTGACATGGGTGGCTCCATTGTCGCCGCCAACCGTGCGGCGGCGCAGTTGCTCGGGGTGCGGGTGGACGAGGTTCCGGGCATTCCGTTGTCGCGCTATGCCGAAGACTTTGACCTGCCGGAACTGGTGCGTGCGAGCAAGTCGCGGATCAATGGCCTGCGGGTCAAGGTCAAGGGTGACGTGTTTCTGGCGGACATCGCGCCCCTGCAATCTTCCGAACATGATGACAGCGAGGCCATGGCCGGTGCCGTGCTGACACTGCACCGCGCCGATCGCGTGGGTGAGCGCATCTACAATGTGCGCAAGCAAGAGCTGCGTGGCTTCGACAGCATCTTCCAAAGTTCCAAGGTCATGGCGGCGGTGGTGCGTGAAGCCCGGCGCATGGCACCGCTGGATGCGCCTCTATTAATAGAAGGCGAAACCGGCACCGGTAAGGAGCTGTTGGCCCGCGCTTGTCACTTGGCCAGCCCGCGTGGACAGTCGCCGTTGATGGCACTCAACTGCGCAGGCCTGCCGGAATCGATGGCCGAGACTGAGCTATTCGGCTACGGCCCCGGCGCATTTGAAGGGGCGCGGGCTGAAGGCAAGCTGGGGCTGCTGGAGCTGACGGCGGGCGGTACGCTGTTTCTCGATGGTGTCGGGGAAATGAGCGCGCGCTTGCAGGTGAAGTTACTGCGTTTTTTGCAGGACGGTTGCTTCCGTCGAGTAGGCAGCGATGAAGAGGTTTACCTGGATGTGCGGGTGATCTGCGCGACCCAGGTCGACTTGTCGGAGCTTTGTGCGCGCGGTGAATTCCGTCAGGATCTCTATCACCGCCTGAACGTGCTGTCGCTGCATATCCCGCCCTTGCGTGAATGCCTGGATGGCTTGGCGCCGCTGGTCGAGCATTTTCTTGATCAGGCCAGCCGGCAGATCGGCTGCTCGTTGCCCAAGCTGGCCCCGGCGGCCATGGATCGCCTCAGCCATTATCACTGGCCGGGCAATGTGCGGCAGTTGGAAAACGTGTTGTTCCAGGCGGTGTCGTTGTGTGATGGCGGTACGGTCAAGGTCGAGCACATTCGTTTGCCGGACTATGGCGTGCGCCAGCCTCTGGGCGACTTTTCCCTGGAGGGCGGGCTGGAAGACATTGTTGGACGTTTCGAGAAGGCGGTGTTGGAAAGCCTGTATGCCGAGCACCCCAGCAGCCGACAGTTGGGCAAGCGCCTGGGGGTGTCTCACACCACCATCGCCAATAAGTTGCGTGATTACGAAATTTTGAAGACAGATAAGTAATCTACCTGACTCAACGCGGTTAAAACTGTGGGAGCGGGCTTGCTCGCGAATGCGGTGGGTCATTCAACACATCAGTGACTGAACCACCGCATTCGCGAGCAAGCCCGCTCCCACATTCGATCTTCGTCGTTATCCAGACCGGCGCTTGCCGCAGGCGGCATAAGTCCGCCGTTTTTTCGACTCTCACTCCGTCCTCCCTTTTCCTGTATATCCCCGCAAACCCTTGCCCCGCCTTGGTTTAACTCTCTTTTCAAAAGTTGGTTCGCAAATTGCTTAAGCCTCCTCAGTACAGCGGTGGGCGGCAAGCGTCCGTCAGAAAGAGGAAAGAGCGTGGACAAGTACCTTTATGTGGCAATGACCGGCGCCAGCCAGAATGCACTGGCGCAGAAGGCCCATGCCAACAACCTGGCGAACATTTCCACCAACGGTTTCCAACGTGACCTGGAGCAGGCGCGTTCGATGCCGGTGTTCGGTGACAGCTTTCCGGCGCGGGCGTTTGCGATGACTGAGCGACCTGCCACCGATTTTTCCCCGGGTGCCATGATCGAAACCGGTCGTGACCTGGATGTGGCCGTCAGCGGTGACGGCTGGATGGCCGTGCAAACCCCGGATGGCAGTGAAGCCTACGTGCGCAGCGCCAGCATGAATGTGGATGCGTTGGGTGTGCTGCGTGCCGGCAACGGCATGCCGATCATGGGCAATGGTGGTCCGATTGCCGTGCCGCCCCAGCAGAAAATCGAGGTGGGCGCCGATGGCACCATCAGCATCCGCGCCATGGGCGAAGGCCCGCGGGTGATGGCGGAAGTGGACCGTATCAAGATGGTTCAGCCCGACCTCAAGAACATGACCAAAGCCCTCGACGGCACCATCCACACCAAGGATGGCCAGCCGGCCCAGGCCGACGCGAACGTCCGGCTGACCTCGGGCTTTTTGCAGGCGAGCAACGTCAATGCGGTGGAAGAAATGACCGCAGTGCTGTCGCTTTCCAAGCAGTTCGAGCTGCACATCAAGATGATGAACAGCGCCAAGGAAGACGATCAGGCCATGACTCGCGTTCTGTCGATGAGCTGAATCCGGCGACAACTGACGACTAATTTTGCAACGCGGCGCCAACAAACAGGCGCACGAAGGAGAACACCATGCTTCCGGCTCTATGGGTTGCCAAGACAGGTTTGTCCGCCCAGGACACAAACCTGACCACCATTTCCAACAACTTGGCCAACGTGTCGACCACGGGTTTCAAACGTGATCGCGCAGAGTTCCAGGACTTGCTCTACCAGATCAAGCGCCAGCCAGGCGCCCAATCGACCCAGGACAGCGAACTGCCGTCGGGCCTGCAATTGGGTACTGGTGTGCAGATCGTCGGCACCCAGAAGAACTTCAACGCCGGTAACCTGCAACAGACTGGCCAGCCACTGGATATGGCTATCAATGGTCGCGGGTTCTTCCAGATCCTGCAGCCGGACGGCACGACGTCCTACACCCGTGATGGTACGTTCCACCTCGACTCCAATGGCCAGATTGTCACCGCCAACGGTTTCGCCCTGGAGCCGGCCGTAGTGGTGCCTGCCAACGCCAAGACCTTCACCGTGGGCAACGACGGTACTGTGTCCATCACCGTGGCCGGCAACCCGGCGTCCCAGGTGATCGGCAACTTGCAAACCGCCGACTTCATCAACCCGGCCGGCCTGCAGGCCATGGGTAACAACCTGTTCCTGGAAACCGCTTCCAGTGGCGCGCCGCAAATCGGCACCCCGGGCCTGAACGGTTTCGGTACTACCCTGCAAAGCACCTTGGAAACCTCCAACGTCAGCACGGTTGAGGAGATGGTCAACATGATCACCACCCAGCGCGCCTACGAGATGAACTCCAAGGTGATTTCCACCGCCGACCAGATGCTCTCGTTCGTCACGCAGAATCTGTAATCAAGTCTATGGGGCGCTCTTGAGGGCGCCTGCAACACCGTGAGGTAAGGGTCATGAATCGCTATGTTTCTGTTCTGGCATTGAGTGGGATCGCCGTGCTCGCGGGCTGTGTCGCCCCGACGCCAAAACCCAATGACCCGTACTACGCGCCGGTGTTGCCACGCACGCCGCTGCCGGCGGCGGCCAACAACGGCTCGATCTACCAGGCCGGTTTCGAACAGAACCTGTACAGCGACCGCAAGGCGTTCCGCGTGGGTGACATCATCACCATCACCCTGAACGAGAAGACCCAGGCGAGCAAAAACGCCAACTCCCAGGTGGGCAAAACCAGTAAGACCAGTATTGGTCTGACCTCGTTGTTTGGTGGCGTGCCCAATACCAATAACCCGTTGGGCGATGGCGACTTGAGTTTGAACGCCGGTTACAGTGGCGACCGTGCCACCAACGGCAAGAGCGCGGCGGGGCAGGGCAACAGCCTGACCGGTTCGATCACCGTGACCGTGGCCGATGTATTGCCCAACGGCATCATTGCCGTACGCGGTGAGAAGTGGATGACCCTCAACACTGGCGACGAGCTGGTGCGGATTGCCGGCATGGTGCGTGCCGATGATATTGCTACCGACAACACCGTGCCGTCGACGCGGATTGCCGATGCGCGCATTACCTACTCGGGTACGGGTTCGTTTGCTGATGCGAGTCAGCCGGGCTGGTTCGACCGTTTCTTCCTTAGCCCGCTGTTCCCTTTCTAGGTGGCCATTTTGAAACTCAAACAGCTGATGGCGGCGGCGCTGTTGCTTTCCTTGAGCGCTGTCGCCCAGGCCGAGCGCCTGAAAGACATCGCCAGCATTTCCGGCGTGCGCTCCAACCAGTTGATCGGTTATGGCCTGGTGGTTGGGCTCAATGGCACGGGTGACCAGACCACCCAGACCCCGTTCACCCTGCAGACCTTCAATAACATGCTCTCGCAGTTCGGCATCAAGGTGCCGCCAGGCTCGGGTAACGTGCAGTTGAAGAACGTCGCGGCCGTATCCATCAGTGCCGACTTGCCGGCGTTTTCCAAGCCAGGGCAGGTGGTGGATATCACGGTCTCGTCCATCGGTAACTCGAAAAGCCTGCGCGGCGGCACCTTGCTGATGACACCGCTCAAGGGTATCGATGGCAATGTCTACGCCATCGCCCAGGGCAACCTGGTGGTGGGTGGTTTTGATGCTGAAGGTCGTGACGGCTCGAAGATCACCGTCAACGTGCCTTCGGCCGGCCGCATTCCGGGTGGTGCCACGGTCGAACGCACCGTGCCGAGCGGTTTCAACCAGGGCAATAGCCTGACCTTGAACCTCAACCGCTCTGACTTCACCACCGCCAAGCGTGTGGTGGACAAGATCAACGACATGCTCGGCCCTGGTGTGGCCCAGGCCATCGATGGCGGCTCGATCCGCGTGACCGCGCCACTGGACCCAAGCCAGCGCGTCGACTACCTGTCGATCCTGGAAAACTTGGAGGTCGACCCAGGCCAGGCGGTGGCCAAAGTCATCATCAATTCGCGTACCGGCACCATCGTGATCGGCCAGAACGTCAAGGTGTCACCCGCGGCGGTGACCCACGGCAGCCTGACTGTGACCATTACCGAAGACCCGATCGTCAGCCAGCCAGGGCCGTTGTCCAACGGCCAGACGGCGGTAGTGCCTCGCTCACGAGTCAATGCCCAGCAAGAGGCCAAGCCGATGTTCAAGTTCGGCCCCGGCACCACCCTGGACGAGATTGTCCGTGCGGTGAACCAGGTGGGCGCAGCGCCCGGCGACTTGATGGCGATCCTCGAAGCTTTGAAACAGGCCGGCGCCTTGCAAGCCGACCTGATTGTGATCTGAGGCCATGGCCATGGATATGCGCAAGAGCGGGATCAGCAGCACGGCGGACTCGGGGTCTTACTCCGACCTGAACCGGCTTAACCAGCTCAAGGTCGGTGACAAGAACAGCGAAGGCAACATGCGCAAAGTGGCGCAGGAGTTCGAATCGCTGTTTTTGAGCGAGATGCTCAAGTCCATGCGCTCGGCCACCGAGGCCCTGGGCAAGGACAACCCGCTGAACACCCCGGCGGCCAAGCAGTATCAGGAAATGTACGACCAGCAGTTGGCCGTCTCGATGTCCCGCGAAGGTGGGGGGATTGGCTTGGCTGACGTGCTGATGCGCCAGATGCAGAAGAACAAGCCGGTGGACGCCCAGGCGGCCACCTTGCAAGGCCCGGCAGCCGAGGTGCCGGTGAAGAAAGTCGATACCCCGACCGAGATCGCCGCCGGCACTCAGGTGGACGGGCCATTGGGGCGCTCCAACGGCCAGCGGCCTTTGTGGGCTTATCGCGTGGCGGTGCCTGAGGGCAGCAATACCCACGCCAACGATATGGAGCTGATGAACCAGCGCCGTATCGCCTTGCCGAGCAAACTGACTGATCGCCTGCTCGCAGGCATTGTGCCGAATACGGATGTAGCCGCTGTCGCCAAGACCGCGCCGCTGCGCAATAGCGCAGCCGATGACAACGTGATCAACAGTGCCGCCCACGGCTTTGCCGTACAGAGTGGGCGCATGCAGGTGTATGGCCGTGCCGTGGCGCAACCGCCGCTGGCGCCGGCGAAAAAAGCCTTCAGCTCGCAGGATGAATTTGTCGCCACCATGCTGCCGATGGCCAAGGCTGCCGCCGCACGTATTGGTGTCGATCCGAAGTATCTGGTGGCCCAGGCGGCCCTGGAAACCGGTTGGGGTAAATCGGTGATGCGCGCCCAGGACGGCAGCAGCAGCCACAACCTGTTCGGCATCAAGGCCGGGCAGAGTTGGCAGGGTGGCCAGGCCCGTGCAATCACCAGCGAGTTTCGTGATGGGGCGATGGTCAAGGAAACGGCGCAGTTCCGTTCCTACAACTCCTACCAGGACAGCTTCCACGACCTCGTGACATTGCTGCAAAGCAATGATCGCTATAAAGAAGTTGTGAAATCAGCCGACAACCCGGAACAGTTTGTTCGCGAGTTGCAAAAGGCCGGATACGCCACCGATCCGGACTACGCCAGCAAGATTTCGCAGATCGCGAAAACGATGAACAGTTACCAGAATTACGCTGCCGCGGGCGCGACCACTCATTTATAAGGTCTGAATCATGAGTTTGCTCAGTATCGGGATGTCAGGGCTTAACGCCGCTCAAGGATCGTTGTCGGTCCTGAGTAACAACATTGCCAACGTCAATACTCCGGGATACTCGCGCCAGCAGACCACCCAGAATGCCAGCGCCAACAACCAGTACGGCGGGGTGTTCATCGGCAGCGGTACGACCTTGGCGGACGTGCGCCGGGTGTATAACGAGTTCCTGGATACGGCCTACCAGAACAGCACCGCGCTCAATAACGATGCCAAGGCCTACTCAAGCCAGGCGAGTGCGATTGATAAGACCCTGTCGGACAAGACCACCGGCATGTCCTCGGTGCTGAGTGCGTTCTTCGCCGCCGTGCAGACCTCGGCGGCTAACCCCAGCGACGTGTCCGCCCGGCAGGTGCTGTTGACCAGTGCCCAGACCTTGACCAACCGTTTCAACTCGATCTCCAACCAACTGAACCAGCAAAAAGAGTCGATCAACGGCCAACTGAGCACCATGAGCGATCAGGTCAACCAACTGACCTCCTCGATTGCCTCGCTCAACAAGCAGATCACTCAGGCCCAGGGCTCAAGCAACACCGCCCCGGCCAACCTGCTGGATGCCCGTAATGAGGCCGTGCGCTCGCTCAATGAGCTGATCGGCGTCACCGCCAGCGAAAAGAATGGCCTGTTCAGCGTCAGTACCGGCAGTGGCCAGTCGCTGGTGCTGGGCGATCAGTCCAACACCGTTTCTGCGGTGCCGAGCACCAATGACCCGAGCCAGTACACCCTCCAGCTCAACACCGGCGGCGGTACGTCGATTGATCTGGGTAACGTCATTAGCGGCGGCAGCATTGGCGGCCTGCTGCGTTATCGCAGTGATGCGTTGATGCCGGCCATCAATGACCTGGGGCGTATCGCGATTGCCACAGCCGATACCGTCAACAGTCAGCTGGGCCAGGGCGTGGATTTGAACGGTGACTTCGGCTCGTCGTTGTTCAAGGACATCAACAGCGCTGCGGCCATTGCGCAGCGCAGCCAGGGTGCGGCGGGCAACAGCAGCGGTTCCGGCAACCTGAACGTGAGCATCCAAGACAGCAGCAAGCTGTCGATCTACGACTATAAAGTCACCTTCACCAGTGGCAATAATTACACCGTGACGCGTTCCGATGGTAAGGCCATGGGCGCGTTCGACACGGCTACCACGCCGCCGCCGGTGATTGACGGGTTCACCCTGGCCTTGGACGGCCATGGGCCGATGGCCGCAGGCGACAGCTTCAAAGTCAGCCCGACCGCCAATGGCGCGACCAATATCGGTACCGAGCTGAAGGACGCCAATAAAATCGCCTTCGCCGGGCCGTTGCTGGGCGAGGGTAGCAAGACCAACGAAGGGACCGGCACTTTTACGCCGCCGACCTTGACCGTGCCTATCGACATTCACGGCGGTGCGGACACCGCGCAACTGCGTACCGGGATTGAACATTCGATGCCGGTGAAAATGGTATTCGGCAAGCCGGCTGCTGATGGCACGCAGGCCTACACGCTCAACGACTCTCAGGGCAATCCGATCGGCAGCGGCACTATCGTTCCGGGCCAAAGCAACAAAATCACCATCAACGTACCGATGCGTGATGCCAACGGCGCTTTGGTATCGCCGGCCAAGAGCTTCAAGTTTGATACGACCGTGGGCGGCTCGCCGGCTGATGGCGACAGCACCACGTTCTCTTTCAACGCATCGGGCAAGTCGGACAACCGCAATGCTCAAGCGCTGCTGGACTTGCAGACCAAAGCCACAGTCGGTCTGTCGGACGGCAGCGGCGGCGGTGTGAGCCTAGTGGCGGCCAACAGCCGACTGGTATCGACCGTGGGGGCCAAGGCGGCGTCGGCGATTACCGACACCACGGCTACCGGTGCGTTGCTCAAGGCCAACCAGGACGCACGCAACTCGGTGTCCCAGGTGAACCTGGATGAAGAGGCGGGCAACATGATCAAGTTCCAGCAGTACTACACCGCG
>NZ_JBOICG010000565.1:0-16482 GCF_050739995.1 Pseudomonas sp.
GTCGTAAAGCGTTTTGCCGGCCATCACGCGGTCCTCATCAGGTGTTTCTATGCCCCGGGCCTTGAACGATTCAATAACCCTTTGGCTTGTGAGGCTGATGGTATGGCGCTACATTAAATAACTCAAATTCATATTTTTTATGCTTTGAATTACCAAATGGAATACAACAATGGACCTGGCCAACCTCAATGCCTTTATTGCCATCGCTGAGACCGGCAGCTTCTCCGGCGCCGGTGAACGCCTGCACCTGACTCAACCGGCCATCAGCAAACGCATTGCCGGGCTGGAACAACAATTGAAGGTGCGCCTGTTCGACCGCCTGGGCCGTGAAGTCGGCTTGACTGAAGCCGGGCGGGCCTTGCTGCCGCGTGCCTATCAGATTCTCAACGTATTGGACGACACGCGACGGGCGCTCACCAACCTGACCGGCGAAGTGAGCGGCCGACTGACTCTGGCCACCAGCCATCATATCGGCCTGCACCGTTTGCCACCGATCCTGCGCACCTTCACCCGGGAATACCCCAATGTGGCGCTGGATATTCAGTTTCTCGATTCAGAAGTGGCCTACGAAGAAATACTCCATGGCCGTGCCGAAGTGGCGGTGATCACCCTGGCACCCGAACCGCACCACGTGGTTAAAGCCACACCCGTGTGGGACGACCCTTTGGATTTCGTGGTGGCGCCGGAACACAGCCTCATCAGCAATGGCACAGTCAACCTGGCCGACATCGCCCAGCACCCGGCGGTGTTTCCGGGTGGCAACACCTTTACCCACCATATCGTCAGCCGGCTGTTCGAGGCCCAGGGGCTGACGCCGAACATCGCGATGAGCACTAACTATCTGGAAACTATCAAGATGATGGTCTCCATCGGCCTGGCCTGGAGCGTTCTGCCACGCACTATGCTGGATGACCAGGTGGCAAGTATCGCTTTGCCGGGCATACAGCTCAGTCGCCAGCTAGGCTATATCGTGCACACAGAAAGGACGCTGTCGAACGCTGCGCGGGCTTTCATGAGCCTATTGGATGCACAGGTCGATCTGCCAGGGATACCGGCATGAAGCCGTGCGGCCTCAAGGCCTGAAGAAAACCGCGCGAACGCCCATTGAGCCAAGGCCCTTTGATAATGCGCAACCCCGTCGATTCCGTGCCACCCCTGCCCCGCATCTACGCCTTGGACCCCAAGGACGCGGAGCAAAGCTGGGACAGCGCGCCCCAATTGCTGGCGGCTCTCAATGCTGCACGGCTGGGTGCGTGGTGCTGGGAAATCGACACTGGCCGGATTAGTTGGTCGCGGGGCACTCAAGCGCTGTTCGGGTTTGATCCCAGGCAACCACTGCCCCAGGACCTGGACTACCTCGACTTGCTCGCACCCGCCGATCGTGCACGCGTGGTGCGGGCTTTTCATGCCGTGCTGGCAGGCGAGCCGTTCGAACAAGCCATGCATCACCGCATCCAGTGGCCAGACGGCAGTCTGCACTGGCTGGAAATCAATGGCAGCCTGGCGCCGGACAAAGCCGGCCGGCGTCGAATGATCGGGGTGATCCGCGAGATCACCCACCAGCGCGAACGGGAAACCGCCCTGAGCCACTCCGAAAAGCGTTTCGCCACACTGTTTCACCTGTGCCCCAACATGGTCCTGCTGACGCGTCAGTCGGATGGGCTGATCAGCGAGGCCAACCAATACTTCGAAATGCTGTTCGGCTGGCCGGTAGCCAATGCCATCGGTCGCACTACCCTTGAACTGGGTCTATGGCGCCACCCCGAACAACGGGCGCTGCTGGTCAAGGCCACCCAGCGCAAGGGTGAACCGATCACCATGGAAGTGCAGTTCTGTGCCAGTAATGGCCAGATCCACGACGGTACCCTCAGCGCACAAAAGGTCGAGCTGGAGGGCGAGGCTTACCTGATCAGCACCTTTCTCGATACCACCGAACGCAAAAATGCCGAGCAAGCCCTCAAGGACAGCCAGGAACGCCTCGATCTGGCGCTGGATTCGGCGCAACTGGGCACATGGGATTGGCATATCCCCAGCGGCATGCTCTACGGCTCAGCCCGTGCTGCCCAACTGCACGGCCTGCCGCCAGAACCCTTCCACGAGCCCTTCGATGCGTTTTTTGAAGGCATGTCAGATGAAGATCGCGAGGGCATGCGCAACGCTTACCGCAGTTTGCGCGAGGGTCCGCACGGCAACTACCAGATGACCTACCGCGTGCTGATGGAAGACGGCAGCCCACGCTTCCTGGAAAGTCGCGCCCGCCTCTACCGCGATGAAGCCGGCAAACCGCTGCGTATGGCCGGCACCTTGCTCGACATCACCGATCAGGTCGAACGCGAACAGCGCCTGACGGCGTCCGAGGAAAAATTCGCCAGCCTGTTCCAGGCCAGTCCCGACCCTATCTGTGTCACGTGCCTGGACAGCGGTGCGTTTATCGAAATCAACCCGGCCTTTACCCAGACCTTTGGCTGGAGCGCCGCCGAAGTGATCGACAAAAGCGCCGAGCAAATCGGCTTGTGGGAAGATTCGAGCAAGCGCCTGCAACGCATCGAGCAAGTGATTCGCGAGCAGGCATTAAGCAACGTGGCAATCGTGGTGGACCACAAGAACGGCCAAAGCCTGACCTGTATGATTTCCAGCCGATTGATCAAGGTGGGCGACCAACCGTGCATCGTCACCACCTTGCGCGACATCACCCAGCAGCAACGCTCGGAAGCCGCCCTCAAGGCCAGTGAGGAGAAGTTCGCCAAAGCCTTCCATTCCAGCCCCGATGCAATTTCCATCACCGAGCGCGATACCGGCCGCTATGTCGAGGTCAACGATGGTTTCTGCCGGCTGACCGGCTACCGCGCCGAAGAAGCCATCGGCCTGACGCTATACCAAATCGGCATCTGGGCCGATGAAAACCAGCGCGCGGCACTGCTGGCCGAATTGCAGATCAAAGGCCGCATTCATCACCTGGAAATGCTCTGGCACAACAAGCGTGGCGAGGTGCTGGCAGTGGAAGTCTCGGTCGAGCCCATTACCCTGAATGAAAGCCCGTGCCTACTGCTGACGGCCCGGGACGTGAGCCTGCTGAAAAACGCCCAGGCGCAGATTCGTCACTTGGCCTATCACGACCCGTTGACCAACCTGCCCAATCGGGCGCTGTTGATGGACCGCCTGAGCCAGCAGATCGCCCTGCTCAAGCGCCACAACCTGCGCGGCGCCCTGCTATTTCTCGACCTTGACCATTTCAAGCACATCAACGATTCCCTCGGCCACCCGGTGGGCGACACCGTGCTGAAAATTGTCACTGCACGCCTGGAAGCCAGCGTGCGCATGGAAGACACCGTGGCGCGCCTGGGCGGTGACGAGTTCGTGGTGCTGCTGAGTGGCCTGGATGGCACGCGCATGGAGGTCAGCACCCAAGTCCAGGAATTGGCCAACACCCTGCGTGAACTGCTTTCGGAGCCAATGTTCCTCGATGGTCACCGCTTGCAGGTCACACCGAGCATCGGTGTAGCGCTGATTCCAGATCACGGCTCCACGCCCGCCGACCTGCTCAAACGCGCCGACATTGCCCTGTACCGGGCCAAGGACTCGGGACGGAACACCACGCAGATGTTCCACAACAGCATGCAAAAAACCGCCAGCGAACGGCTGCGCATGGAGACCGATCTGCGCCTGGCGCTATCACGCGGTGAGTTCAGCGTGCATTACCAACCGCAGGTGGATGCGCGTGGCAACAAGATCGTCGGCGCCGAGGCCTTGGTGCGTTGGCAACATCCGCAACTGGGCGCACAGTCCCCCGCCGAGTTCATCAAGGTGCTGGAGGACAGCGGCCTGATCCTGGAGGTCGGCACCTGGATTCTCGATGAGGCGTGCGGCGCCTTTGCGCAATTAATTGCCGAGGGCCTGGTGGACCCGCTGAATTTCAGCCTATGCGTGAACATCAGTCCCCGACAATTTCGCCAGAACGACTTCGTTGAGCGGGTGGAGCGCAGCCTCAAGCAACATCGGTTGCCCTACAGCCTATTGAAGCTGGAAATCACCGAAGGCATCGTGATCCAGAACCTGGATGACACGGTGGTCAAGATGCGTCGCTTGAAAAAGCTCGGCGTAAGCTTTGCGATGGACGACTTCGGCACCGGCTATTCGTCGCTGACTTACCTCAAGCGTCTGCCGGTGGATGCGCTGAAAATCGACCAGTCCTTCGTCCGTGACGCGACCCATGACCCCAACGACGCCGAGATCATCCGCGCCATCGTCGCCATGGCCCGCAGCCTGAACCTGGAGGTGATTGCCGAAGGCGTGGAAACCCAGGACCAACTGGCGTTCCTACAGGGCTTGGGTTGCCATTTTTACCAAGGGTATCTGCACAGCCGACCACTGCCCATGATCGGTTTCAGGGAGCGCTTGATCGCAGGTGACGGCTAGGTTTAAACCAGTTTCAGGGCGTGGCCGCCCCCCTGCATCCAGTGCGAGCCTTGCAACGCGCGCTTGGCGCCATATTGATCCATGACCCCCTCGACAACGACCACCGAATGCCGGAAGTTCGCCAAGGTGCCTGGTACGCCTGACGCCAGTTCCTGCACGCTACTGGGGCGAGTGAAGGCGTACAAGCCAAGGCGGCGCAATGCATCACCGGGTATTTCCCCATTGTTCAGCGTTTGCAGGGCGGCATCGAAGCCGGTACCGGCGCGGAACTCATGATTCTCCAACTGAGCACGCTTGGCGCTTGCCGCATAAAGGAACACAGCGTCGTCAACCAATCCCCTATCCTCTCCATGGAAGTTGGCAGCCGCTCGTGCCATTTCCAGCTCGCCGCGGGTGATGCGCACCGTGCAACCATCGCGCATGGTGATACTGAAACCTTCAGGCATTTCAGTGACACGCTTGAAGATCCCCATAGGGTTTTGCCCGTACTTCATCATCGCCGCCTTGATGGCCGACACCGTGACACAGTTGCCCTCTACGCCTTGATAGAAGCCGCCCCAGATATCGGCAGGCTTGACTCCAATGGGTGCAGCAGAGAAATGCGCAGGCCTGCCGTTAGATTCGGTGGGGGCTTCTGCGGCAAGCTGATAGCCATAGTCCTTGATGACAACCCCTTTTTCACCGTTGTGATGCTTGATGCCGTCCACGACCAACGCACCTGAATAGTTAAAGGTGTTGATGACGCCGACACTGTCTGGCTCGCGCAGCTTATCGGGAGGAGCAAGTCGTAAGAAACCAATCAAGCCCATCCCTTTCAAGATGTTGTAAGTATGTTCTCCGCGTAAGCTACTCGATAACGCCACGTCAAACTTACCATTGCGCTCAACTTGCTTGCGCTTGGCAAATGCAGCCAGCATGAAATTGGCATCGGTGACCATTTGCACGTCAGAGCCAATAAATCGAGAAACTTCAGTCGTGCGCTCCAACTCCTGATGTGACAACGTCACTTCAAACCCATCTTTCATGGTGATGCTGTATCCGTTCTTCGTAGCCTCGATTTTTTCAAACATATCGGAGGGCGAGCGACCAAACCTGAGCATCATCATCTTGATGACTGCGGCATGGCTGCTCAGGTCGAATACTTCGCCAAAATTTCGCGAGGCCACCGTGAATCCTGACAAAACCTCGGTCACCTGGGGACGGACACTTTTCTTGGCCGGGTCAGCCTCAGGCACGACGATCGGCGTGATTGGGTCTGGAACGATACGGGGCTTCGGCACACTATCGTTCACCAGCGTATACATGTGGGTTTGATCGGGTGAATGCGCCCTGCCAAAGCGGTGAGCCCTGCCGGCGTAAATCAGCGATGAACCCGCGTCATAGCTGTCAGCAACCCCTGCTCGCCCTTCGGCGACAACCGTTGCAGTGGGGACGTACTGGAGGTGGCCGGACAAGCCCATGCCTTTGAGCATATTGAAGGTCGTCTCACCCTGCAAAGACTGGGTCAAGACGGCCTCAAAACTTGGCAGACCAGTAGCATTGCCGCTGCCCAGTTGTTTGCGTTTGATGAACACGGCCAACGCAAAATGGGCATTGCCTGTGACCTCACTGTCACTACCAGCAAAACGCGATGCGGACGCAGCCTGCTGCAACTCCCATTGGGAAATATGCAGCGTGTAACCGTCTTTCATGGTCACGTCATAGCCATCGCCATTCCCCCTGACATCGTGGAATAAATCGGTAGGTCGCGTACCGAAAGTGAGCATCATCAGTTTGATGACTGCACTGTGCGAACTGGCATTGAATTGTTCCCCGAAGCCACGCTCCGTGGCATCGAAGGCAGTAATGAGAGAGGAATGTTTGTTTTCCGAGTAATTCGATAATTGCGTCGTCACAGGATTTGAACGCGCGAAAGATCCGACTGCAAATATAGTCATATTATTAGCTCTTGAATGAAGTAGCTGGACAACTCCATAACTGGAAGTGCTTGGCTTTCACAAGCCAGTGCCTGAAGTAAAAAGCACGTTGAGGTTGATCAGTCAGACTGCCAAAACAACTTTAAACATACTCTTGGCTCCCCGACTCATGAAAACATGCACATCATCAACGTGCCAAATCAAGACATACAATAAAAGTTGGCATCCATGCGAGCATTCCTTGATGACCGCATTGCAGCTGCAGCGATCAATTAAATCAAACGACGTCATCAAACTAATGCAATGGCTTGCCCGTCGGTAGGTCGACTACCTTTCCTCCCGTAGATCTCCTCCTTTCCATCTACAACAGCAACCGAGTGTCCGCGCCTATTGACCATACCAATCAATGAACTGTCAGCAAAGGCACTCACCGACACTCGCTTCATATGATCCTTTAACCCCAACCGTTTGAAACCCTCCCCCGGCCCGCTTTCATCTTCACCGTCGTTGAGGCTCCTGATGGCGGCATCGAAACTTCTGTTCGCCCACCCGTCGTTATTCTCGATTTGTGCACGCTTGGCAGAGCAGGCAAACAAGAAGTGCGCATCCTTTAGCATTTCCGGATCAGTCATCCCGACAAAGTTTGAACCACGAATGGCGCGATCCAACTCAGACTTTGTCAACTTCAACTCGAAGCCATCACGCATAATGACCTTGTAACCATCCATGACTTTCTCAACAGACTTATAAATATCCGTTGGGCTTTGGCCAAATTTCATCATTGCCGCCTTTATCGCTGAAATCGTTACGCAATTACCGTTCTTTCCCTGGCGAAAGCCATTCCAGATATTGTCGGGCTTTGCACCGTTACGCTTAGTGGAGAGCTCGTGCATGGGCTCGCGGTGTTTATCGACAACATTCGTATCAGGCGCAGGGGGTGCAGGAGGTGGGGGGACGGGTAAGTTTCTATTGGTCGAATCAGGCGATCTTGCATCTGTACGCAGGAGGCTCTGCAACTGGTTGAAGAACCGCGTAAATAGGTCGACCAGCATACTCAGCGTGGCTGCGGAATCTGCGTTATTGCCAACGCTCACGGGCTTCACATCTATGCGGGGAGCCGGCGTTGCAGTACGAACGTTACCCCGATTAACAGAATTCAATACCCCACGAACGACAGGGTCTGGAGATTGGAAAGGCTCAATAGTTGGTCGTGCAACTGGGTTATGGTTTATCGATAACATGCTTCAAACCTTTTTGAGTGCTCCCTGACCGCATTGGCCAGGGAGCGAACGTTTATGTTCAACGCGTCAAGACAGCAGGCTCAGAAACGAGAACGGAGGCTGGGCCTGACAGCCCGGAAGTTGTCCGAACGGTCGCGGGACCGCTGGTTGAAATCGTTCAAGTCATCCGGTGCAGGGCAGGTAAGTTCCGGAGTGGGCCGGGGATCAGGCGTCGGAGTGACGGGAGGCTGCGGTGATGGTTGTGTATCGACCATTGGCTTAAGCGGAGGCTGCGGAGTTGGCAGCGTATCGACCAGTGGAGTAGACCGGGGCTGCGGCGAGACTTTTTCATTTGTATGTGGGCAGTGACAGTTCTGGACCTGCACCGTGACGTTAATATCAGGCGTCAGATTGGTATTAGTCTTGCCGTCAGGTGCAATGGTCACCTGATTATGTACATTCGGCATGACCTTCATCTCTTGGCCTGGCTTGACCGTTGCCTTGGCATCCGCGTCGGGCACAACCTTGGGTTGCGCGCCCGTATCCGGGACAACCTTGGCATCGGATTCAGGCAACACTTTTTTCTTGGCGTCCGCACCGGGCGTCACCTTCGGTTGTGCACCCGCATCCGGGACAACCTTGGCATCAGGTTCAGGCAACACTTTTTTCTTGGCGTCTACGTCGGGCGTTACCTTCGATTGTGCACCCGCATCCGGGACAACCTTGGCATCAGGTCCAGGCTTCACTTGGGGCTGAGCATCCAATTCCCCGGGCAACTTGGGCAGCACCCCCATGCCAGCAAGCATGCTGCGCATGGCCTTGATCGCGAACTCAAACATGGTGAACAACTTCTCCAAGGACTCCTTATTCAGGGTCATATTGTTTTCTTTTGGAGCCGGACTACTGTCTTTCAGAAACTTACTTAAATTATCCACCGACGGAGACACTCCGAGCGGCTTATCAGCTGGCACTGACGATTGATTAAGCGGTGCATAATTTGTATTCATCGGCACGAACGAATTGGTCGATACGTTAGACATATTTTTATTCCTGAGATCGCACCTCCCCCCGTACTAGCAGGAAGCAGGCACTTGCTGATTAAGTATGAAACAACGACGAGCTCTACAAACTCGCCAGATTCGTGGGAGCACAACGAAGATGAGTTCCGAAAAATCAGAACTCATATAAGGAAACCAATTGACCAGAAGAGAATTATACCTATGGACATTCGGAAAAAAGCCAAGACTGCGCGCCCCAGCCGCTTAACTCCTGGAAACTTAAGGCAACACCCCAAACAAAGGCAACTTGAAGAAAACAATAAGATCATTTAACTCGCACAGCGTGTGTTAATTGATGCGCACGCCACTACTTAAAAAACAGCCTAAAAACCACAACGCATAAAAACTTCGTAGCAGTCAAATCCAAGGCTTACGCTTACTTGCATATATCCCGCAATAACACCGCATTCAACCCACCTGAAAAACTGCCCTTAACAAGGCGCTGCTCCACCCTAACGTAATCTTTCAGACAAAAAAATGGCGCCTTTCGGCGCCCGTTACAGCAGAGGATGAAACACTTATATATGCAAACCTAATCTTGCAAGATCATCGACTGCTCACTCTGGCTGGGCATACCCAGTAAACGTCCCACCTGCCCCAGGTCGGTCTCCCTACGCATCAGGGTAAACAGCTCCACCGCTTCAGGATAATTGCGAGTGAGCATCGCCAACCATTGCTTCAAACGCCCCGGTGCCTGACGCTCGGTCAGTTGTGCCACCGACTGGGTCCAGAAGTCCTGGAGCATGGGTTGCATCTCTGCCCAAGTCATCTCGACCACTTCCTCACCCGCACGCGCGGCAGCAATCTGTCGGGCCAGGTCCGGGCGCGCCACCAGGCCACGACCCAGCATGATGTCTTCGGCACCGCTGACTTCGCGGCAACGCTTCCAGTCTTCGACACTCCAGATATCACCATTGGCGAACACCGGCACGTTGACCACGTCCTGCACGCGCGGGATCCACTCCCAGTGGGCGGGCGGCTTGTAGCCATCAGTCTTGGTGCGCGCATGCACCACGATATGCGCCGCACCGCCTTCGGCCAGAGCCGTGGCACAGACCAGGGCACCGTCCGGGCTGTCGAAGCCCAGGCGCATCTTGGCAGTGACCGGAATGTGCGCTGGGACAGCGCGGCGGACGTGTTCGACTATCTGGTTGAGCAGCTCCGGCTCCTTGAGCAGCACCGCACCGCCACGGGACTTGTTGACGGTCTTGGCTGGGCATCCGAAATTGAGGTCGATGACCTGCGAACCCAGCTCACAGGCCAGGGCGGCGTTTTCCGCCAGGCACACCGGATCGGAGCCGAGCAATTGCACACGCAACGGCACGCCGGCGGCGGTGTGGGCGCCATCCAGCAGTTCCGGGGCAAGTTTGTGGAAATACGCCGGGGTGAGTAGGCGATCATTGACGCGGATGAACTCGGTCACGCACCAATCAATACCGCCGACACGGGTCAGCACGTCCCGCAGGATGTTGTCGACCAACCCCTCCATGGGCGCCAAAGCAATTTGCATGGAAAACACTCAACAAAAATCGTGGCGCAGTTTACTGGGTTTCCCACGGCAACCGTTACCCCCCTGTCAGGGCGGGGCCATAACCGTCGAGAAATTCAGCGGGCATGCGCTTGGGCTTGCCGGTGGACAGCTCAATGCAGACAAAGGTGGTTTGCGCACGCAGCAGGGTCACACCATCACGCGGGCGGACCAGTTGGAAGCGTCGAGTCATCTTCAGGCGTTGATCCCAGTCGACGATCCAGGTGGCCAGTTGCAGGTCGTCACCTTCGTAGCCTGCGGCCAGGTAGTCGATCTCATGGCGCACCACTGCCATGGCGCGGTCCAGGCGGCGATATTCGGTCAGGTCCAACCCCAGGCGCTGGGAGTGGCGCCAGGCGCAACGCTCCAGCCAGGACACGTACACCGCATTATTGGCGTGCCCGAGGCCGTCGATGTCTTCAGGGGCGACCTGCAGATCGATGATAAACGGCGTTGCCAAATCCCAGCCCATGCCTTGCTCCCAGTCGATTAATGTCGGCGGGGAGAGTGTATCAGGCGGTTTGCCGCTCCTGTAAACGACGACCAGCCAGCAGCGCCAGTACAGCGTCGATCACGCGAGGATCGGCCAGCACTTTCTGGTGCCCACCTTGCTCCAGACGCAGTAGCCGGCTGTCGAACCAGGCCTCGTGAATGGCTTGAGAGGCTTTGACTGGAACGAAGGTATCGTCTTCAGCGTGTACGACCAAGCCGGGAATGTTCATCTGGTAATGGGCCACATCCAAATGTTTGAGCGGCATCCCGAAAGTCAACTCGACTTCCTGGATAAACGCCGAACGTGCCCGCGCCGGTAAACCGACCATCGTGGTAAAACCGCGCAGCACATCCAGAAAGCGCGACGGCGCGGCGATACTCACCAACGCCTCGGTACGCAGGCCCAACTGCACCGCCAGCATCGCACTGGCGCCTCCCATGGAATGGCCGATAACGGCGTGCAGCGGCGGCAATTCGGCAGCAGCCTCAAGCATGGCACGGGCAAACAGCAACACGTGCGCTTCACGCCCTGGCGAACGGCCATGGGCAGGGCCGTCCAAGGCGATCACTGAGTAACCGTTGTCGACCAGCGCGGTGATCAGGCTGGCGAACTGAGTGGGCCGCCCCTCCCAGCCATGCATCAACAACACCGCAGGCCCCTGCCCCCAACGCAAGGCAGACAAACCGAAACGCAAGGTGATGCGCTCCGATTGCGCCAGCAATGGCAACTCCCAATCACGCGGCGGCAGCTCGCGTGGCGTCATGAAGGCACGACGCATCGTGTTGGCCACCGTTTGCGGTGCCAGATGCCCCAGGGTGCCGTTGAAGCGACGAATCCAAGTTAACGTGCCCATCATGACAACCCTCTTCTAGCGCACGGCCGACTTGGCGGCGCGCAGCACACGATCAGACAATTCCCCAGGCCCCAAGGCACGGGCCAAGGCCAAGCCACCGATCATCAGCGCCATGTCAGCCAGGGCTTTGTCGGTGTCTTCAGGGCTAGCAGCGAGTTGCGCAGCCATCAGCTCGCAGTGTTCGTTCAGCGCCTGGCGGAATTCGTCCGGCAGGCGGCTCATCTCGCCGACGGTCGCCGGGATCGGGCAGGCCTGGGCGGTTGAGTCACGGTGCTTGCGTGACAGATAGAACGCCGCCACCAGGCTTCTGCGCTCCTCTCCGGTCAACTGGGCATCCATGTCATCAATCGATGCACGACGCTTGGCCAGCAACTGGGTGAAGGCCTCCAGCATCAGTGCGTCCTTGCTTTCGAAGTGCGCGTAGAAGCCACCGACGGTCAGCCCTGCCGCGCCCATGACTTCACCCACACTCGGTTCGGCCGGGCCGCGCTGGATCAACGCGGCGCTGGCGGCCTGCAGAATGCGTTCGCGGGTTTGCGCTTTTTTATCGCTCATCGTTACCTCCGACTGTCATGGTTGAATATTATTACCATAATAATATTGCGCAAGCGACAGGCATGACCGCTGGTCAGAAGAAAAGAATGAGATAAGGAGAGAATTGGCCAAACGCCAGACAAACAAAAGGGCCATTCAATAATTGAATGACCCTTAAAAATCCCGCAGAGCGGGTAATCGTGGCGTCCCCTAGGGGACTCGAACCCCTGTTACCGCCGTGAAAGGGCGGTGTCCTAGGCCACTAGACGAAGGGGACACAAACCTTCTGTACATTGATCAGGCTGAGACTGATCGATTCAAGGACGGTGTGGCCGAAACCTTGAACCTGTAAATTGGTGGAGCTAAACGGGATCGAACCGTTGACCTCTTGCATGCCATGCAAGCGCTCTCCCAGCTGAGCTATAGCCCCTCATCGGTGAGGACGGGGCGAATCTTAATGGCGGTTTGGAAGTGTGTCAAATTTATTTTCAACAATTTCAAAAGTTTTTTGCCGGGATAACAATCACTTACCGGCGAAACCCCGAAAAACCTGGGTTTCGCCGTTACAGCAGCCAGCTTAAGCAATAGCGCCCAGCAGCTTTTCCCACTCTTTGTTTTCTTTCTTCGACACACCACCAAGCAAATCAAGGGCTTGGCGCAGACGGAAACGCGTGAGGTCCGGGCCAAGAATTTCCATCGCATCGAGCACCGACACCGAACTGGCCTGCCCGGTAATCGCGGCAAACATCAACGGCATCGCATCACGCAATTTCAACTCCAGGGACTCCACCACCGCCTGGATCGTCGCGGTAATCGCATCCTTCTCCCACTGGCGCAGGCTTTCGAGCTTCCACAGGATCAACTGCATCAACTGGCGCACCTGATCACCGGAGAGCTTCTTGGACTCGAACAGCTTGGTATCCGGGTTCACGCCCCCGGCGAAGAAGAAGCTGGCCAACGGTGCGACCTGGCTGAAGGTCTCCACCCTGCCCTGCACCAGCGGTGCAATCTTCATCATGTACTCGGGGTTCAGCGCCCACTGCTGCACACGGCTGGCAAACTCTTCCACCGGCAGGTCACGCAGCCACTGGCCGTTGAGCCACGACAGTTTTTCGATGTCGAAGATCGGACCGCCCAGGGAGACACGGGACAGGTCGAAGTTGTCGACCATTTCCTGCAGCGAGAACTTCTCGCGCTCGTCCGGCATCGACCACCCCATGCGGCCCAGGTAGTTGAGCATCGCCTCAGGCATGAAGCCCATGCGCTCGTAGAAGGTCACCGAGGTGGGGTTCTTGCGCTTGGACAGCTTGCTCTTGTCCGGGTTACGCAGCAGCGGCATGTAGCACAGCTGCGGCTGCTCCCAGCCGAAGTACTCATAGAGCAGGATCAACTTGGGCGCCGACGGCAGCCACTCTTCACCGCGCAGCACGTGGGTGATGCCCATCAGGTGGTCGTCGACCACGTTGGCCAGGAAGTACGTGGGCAGGCCATCGGTCTTCATCAGCACCTGCATGTCCATGCGGTCCCACGGGATCTCGACGTCACCGCGCAGCATGTCCGGCACCACGCACACGCCCTCGCTCGGCACCTTCATGCGGATCACGTGAGGTTCGCCGGCGGCCAGGCGCTGGGCCACTTCTTCCTTCGACAACAGCAACGCGCGGCCGTCGTAGCGTGGGGTTTCGCCACGGGCCATTTGTTCGGCGCGCATCTGATCCAGCTCTTCAGCGGTGCAGAAGCATGGGAACGCATGGCCCATGTCGACCAGTTGCTGGGTGTACTGCTTGTAAATGTCGCTGCGCTCGCTCTGGCGATATGGGCCGTGCGGGCCGCCGACGTCCGGGCCTTCCGCCCAGGTAATGCCCAACCAGCGCAGGGCATCGAAGATCTGCTGTTCCGACTCGCGGGTGGAGCGCAGTTGGTCGGTGTCTTCGATCCGCAGGATGAATTCACCGCCGTGCTGCTTGGCAAAGCAGTAGTTGAACAAGGCGATGTAAGCAGTACCGACGTGGGGATCCCCAGTAGGCGATGGCGCAATGCGCGTGCGGACGGTGGTCATGGCAGGTCTCGAATGGGCGATAAAACTGAAAATTGAAACAAGGGGCGAATGGTAACACCAGCTTGGGTGATTCCGGGAGATCGAGGCGCCGCCTTCGCAGGCAAGCCAGCTCCCACACTTGAATGTATGCGCCAATCAAAATGTGGGAGCGGGCTTGCCCGCGAAGAGGCCAACCCATTCACTGCAAATCAAACAGCCAGCAAGCGCTCCCGCAACTTGCCAATCTCGTCCCGCGTCTGTGCCGCCGCCTCGAACTCCAAGTCCCGCGCCAACTGGTACATCTTCTCTTCCAGTTGCCGGATACGCTTGGTGATCTCACTCGGCGAGCGCAGTTCGTTCTCGTACTTGGCGCTTTCCTCGGCGGCCTTGGCCATCCCCTTGCGCTTCTTGCTGCGCGAACCTGGCACGGTCGCGCCTTCCATGATGTCGGCGACGTCCTTGAACACACCCTTGGGTGTGATGCCATTAGCCAGGTTGAAGGCAATCTGCTTGTCGCGACGACGCTCGGTCTCGCCAATCGCCCGCTCCATGGAGCCCGTAATGCGGTCGGCGTACAGGATCGCACGCCCATTGAGGTTACGCGCCGCGCGGCCAATGGTCTGGATCAACGAGCGCTCCGAACGCAGGAAGCCTTCCTTGTCCGCATCCAGGATCGCCACCAGCGACACTTCCGGCATGTCCAGGCCTTCACGCAGCAGGTTGATGCCCACCAGCACATCAAAAGTACCCAGGCGCAGGTCGCGGATGATCTCTACACGCTCCACGGTGTCGATATCCGAGTGCAGGTAACGCACACGCACGCCGTGGTCGGCCAAGTAGTCGGTCAAGTCCTCGGACATGCGCTTGGTCAGCGTGGTGACCAGCACTCGCTCTTCCAACGCTACGCGTTTGGTGATTTCCGACAATAAGTCATCGACCTGGGTCAACGCCGGGCGGATTTCGATTTCCGGGTCTACCAGGCCGGTCGGGCGCACCAACTGCTCGATCACGCGACCAGCATGCTCGGCCTCGTAGTTGCCCGGCGTGGCAGACACGAAAATGGTCTGTGGGCTGATACTTTCCCATTCATCAAAGCGCATGGGCCGGTTGTCCAGCGCCGAGGGCAGGCGGAAGCCGTACTCCACCAACGTTTCTTTACGCGAACGGTCGCCCTTATACATGGCACCGACCTGCGGCACGCTGACGTGGGATTCGTCAATCACCAGCAAAGCGTCCGGCGGCAGGTAATCGTAGAGCGTGGGCGGCGGCGCCCCAGCCTCACGACCCGACAGATAGCGCGAGTAGTTTTCGATACCGTTGCAGTAACCCAGCTCCAGAATCATCTCCAGGTCGAAGCGGGTGCGCTGCTCCAGGCGCTGGGCTTCCACCAGCTTGTTGTTGGCGCGCAGGTATTCCAGGCGCTCAGCCAGCTCGACCTTGATGCCCTCGATAGCGCCCATCAGGGTTTCACGGGGTGTCACGTAGTGGCTCTTCGGGTAGAAAGTGAAGCGCGGCAACTTGCGGATCACCTCGCCGGTCAACGGGTCGAAGGCCGACAGGCTCTCGACCTCATCATCGAACAGCTCGATGCGAATCGCTTCCAGGTCGGATTCGGCCGGGTAGATATCGATCACATCGCCACGCACACGGAAGGTGGCGCGGGCAAAGTCCATGTCGTTGCGCGTGTATTGCAAGCTCGTCAGGCGACGCAGCAGCTCGCGCTGGTCGAGTTTGTCGCCACGATCAACGTGCAACACCATCTTCAAATAGGTTTCCGGGCTGCCGAGGCCGTAGATACACGACACCGTGGTGACGATGATCGCGTCCTTGCGTTCCAGCAATGCCTTGGTCGCCGATAGCCGCATCTGTTCGATGTGGTCGTTGATCGACGCATCTTTCTCGATGAAGGTATCGGACGACGGCACATAAGCTTCGGGCTGGTAGTAGTCGTAGTAAGAAACGAAGTACTCCACCGCGTTGTTCGGAAAGAACGCCTTGAACTCGCCGTACAACTGCGCAGCCAAGGTCTTGTTCGGCGCCAGCACCAAGGTCGGGCGGTTGATCTGGGCGATCACGTTGGCGATGCTGAAGGTCTTGCCCGAACCGGTTACCCCGAGCAGCGTTTGGTGCGCCAAGCCAGCCTCGATGCCTTCGACCATCTGGCGAATGGCTTCCGGTTGATCGCCGGCGGGCTCAAAGCGGGTGACGAGTTGGAAATCCGACATAACGTACCTCGTGAAGTCACTCCCAGACTGTAAACCCGTCGAGGACGAAATAGACCACCCTCCGCGAAGATTCAGAGCGGATAGTAGGAAAAACCATGATAGCCATAGAAGTGGTGGCGAATGTGATGGGTTTCAAGGCAATCGTCCTACACGCCCTTACCGATCAATGTTGCAATAAGACTAACGGTCGGCAAATAAACC
>NZ_JBOICG010000566.1:0-15256 GCF_050739995.1 Pseudomonas sp.
CGCTTTCGCGAGCAAGCCCGCTCCCACATTTTGATCGTGTCTGGCCCGCAAAAATAGCGTACTCAGGAGTTTCCAATGGCGAAGAAACCCTCACCGACCACCTTCACCCAGGACCCGCTCTGGTACAAGGACGCGGTGATCTACCAGGTTCACGTCAAATCCTTTTTCGACGCCAATAACGACGGTATCGGCGACTTTGCCGGGCTGATCGCCAAGCTCGACTACATCGCCGACCTGGGCGTCAACACGATATGGCTGCTGCCGTTCTACCCCTCGCCACGCCGCGATGATGGCTACGACATCGCCGAATACCGGGGCGTGCACAGCGACTACGGCACGATGGCCGACGCCAAGCGCTTTATCGCCGAGGCCCATAAACGCGGGCTGCGCGTCATCACTGAACTGGTGATCAACCACACCTCCGACCAGCATCCGTGGTTCCAGCGTGCGCGCAAAGCCAAGCCGGGCTCGGCGGCGCGGGACTTCTATGTATGGTCCGATGACGACCAGAAATACGACGGCACCCGCATCATCTTCCTCGACACCGAAAAGTCCAATTGGACCTGGGACCCGGTCGCCGGCCAGTACTTCTGGCACCGCTTTTATTCTCACCAGCCCGACCTGAACTTCGACAATCCGCAAGTCATGAAGGCCGTGCTGTCGGTGATGCGCTATTGGCTCGACATGGGTATCGATGGACTGCGGTTGGACGCCATTCCCTACCTGATCGAGCGCGATGGCACCCACAACGAGAACCTTCCCGAAACCCACGAAGTGCTCAAGCGGATTCGCGCCGAAATTGACGCCCATTACCCCGACCGCATGCTGTTGGCCGAGGCCAACCAGTGGCCAGAGGACACCCAGTTGTATTTCGGCGACAAAACCGGCGACGACGGCGATGAATGCCACATGGCGTTTCACTTCCCGTTGATGCCACGCATGTACATGGCACTGGCCCAGGAAGACCGTTTTCCCATCACCGATATTCTGCGCCAGACCCCGGAAATCCCCGCCAACTGCCAGTGGGCAATCTTCCTGCGTAACCACGATGAACTGACCCTGGAAATGGTCACGGACAAAGAGCGTGACTACCTGTGGAACTACTACGCCGCCGACCGTCGCGCGCGGATCAACCTGGGGATACGCCGGCGACTGGCGCCGCTGATGGAGCGTGACCGCCGCCGAATCGAGTTGCTCAACAGCCTGCTGCTGTCGATGCCCGGCACGCCGACCCTGTATTACGGCGATGAAATCGGCATGGGCGACAATATCTACCTGGGTGACCGCGATGGCGTACGTACCCCCATGCAGTGGTCCATCGACCGTAACGGCGGGTTCTCCCGTGCCGACCCGGCCAGCCTGGTGTTGCCGCCGATCATGGATGCGCAATATGGCTACCCGTCGGTCAACGTCGAAACCCAGACCCAGGACCCGCACTCGTTGTTGAACTGGACCCGGCGCATGTTGGCGGTGCGCAAGCAGTCCAAGGCGTTTGGCCGGGGCAGCCTGAAAATGCTCTCGCCGAGCAACCGCCGCATCCTCGCGTATACCCGTGAATACACAGGTGAAGATGGGCGCACTGAAATCATCCTGTGTGTGGCCAACGTATCGCGCAGCGCCCAGGCCGCCGAGTTGGACCTGTCGGCGTTCGCTGGCATGGTGCCGGTGGAGATGCTCGGCGGTAATGCGTTCCCGCCCATCGGCCAGCTGAATTTTCTGCTGACCTTGGCCCCGTACGGCTTCTACTGGTTTGTGCTGGCGGCGGAGAACCAGATGCCCAGCTGGCATGTGGAACCGGCGCAGAGCATGCCGGACTTCACCACACTGGTCCTGAAGAAGCGCATGGAAGAATTACTCGACGCACCGTGCCGCACCATTCTGGAACACACCTCGCTGCCGAACTGGCTGCCCAAGCGGCGTTGGTTCGCCGGCAAGGACGCCGCTATCGACGGTGTGCATATCGCCTACGGCGTGCGTTTCGGCGACCCTGCACATCCGGTGCTGCTTAGCGAAGTCGACGTGACCAGCGCCGGCCAGGTCAGCCGTTACCAACTGCCGTTCGGTTTTCTCGCCGAAGACCAGTTCACCAGCGCCTTGCCGCAGCAACTGGCCTTGGCCCGTGTGCGCCGGGCGCGGCAGGTCGGTCTGGTGACTGATGCGTTCAGCCTGGAGCACTTTATTCGCGCCGTGATCCACGGATTACAGGCGGGGTCTGTACTGAATACCGCTGAAGGGGATCTGCATTTCGAGGCCACCTCCCAACTGGGCAACCTGGCACTGACGGATTGTGCTGAAGTGCGCTACCTGTCGGCCGAGCAATCCAACAGCTCAGTGGTGGTGGCTGAAAGCCTGGTGCTCAAGCTGATCCGCAAGGTCAGCGGCGGCGTGCATCCGGAACTGGAAATGAGCGCTTATCTGACCGCCGCCGGCTATCCCAATATCTCGCCGCTGCTGGGCTCGGTGATCCGCCGCGACAGGCAAGGCCAGGACAACTTGTTGATGATTGCCCAAGGGTACTTGAGCAATCAGGGCGACGCCTGGGCCTGGACGCAAAACAACCTGGAGCGGGCGATTCGAGACGCGCTGGCACAGGCTGTGTCCGAACAGGAGCAGCATTACAACGCCCTCGGCGAACTCAAGGATTTCGCCGGTTTGCTGGGGCAACGCCTGGGCGAGATGCATCGGGTCTTGGCCGAGCCGACGGCCAATCCGGACTTCAAGCCAGAAGTCACTACGGTCAAGCACACCCGAGTCTGGGCCAAGGATGTCGGCGCACAAATCGAGCGCGCCCTGCAATTACTCAAGCTTCATCAAACTCAGTTGAACCCCGCCGATCAGGCGCTGGTCGTTAAATTGTTGGGGCAGGAAAAGGCCATTGGCGGGCATGTCCAGGCCCTGGCGAAAGCTACGCTGGGCGGGCTGCGGATTCGGGTGCATGGTGATTTGCACCTGGGCCAGGTATTGGTGGTCAAGGGCGATGCCTACCTGATCGATTTTGAAGGGGAGCCGGCGCGGCCACTGCATGAACGGCGTGGCAAGCACAGCCCCTACAAGGATGTGAGTGGCGTACTGCGCTCCTTCGATTACGCGGCGGCGATGGCCTTGAATGTGCAGGGACAAGGAGCGGATAACTCGCCAGAGGCCGACAGCGCACGCAAGCGCGTGACGGATCGTTACCTCAAGGAGGCGCGGCAAGCATTCACCCGGGCTTATCAAGCGGCGACGTCTACACTGGCGCATGACTGGCAGGATGCCAGCGGCCAAGACGCAGCGCTGACGTTGTTCAGCCTGGAGAAGGCCGCGTACGAAGTGGCCTACGAAGCGGAAAACCGCCCGAGCTGGTTGCCGGTGCCCTTGCAGGGCCTGCACCGTTTGCTCAGTGGGCTTTTACCTGTATCGAAAACTGCACGCGGTGGGGAGACGTCATGAGTTTTACGCACAAAGAACCGCTGCAGCCAAAATTGACTGCAATGCCGGCGTCCAAGGACGTCGAAGCGCTGGTACGCGCCGAACACCCGGACCCGTTCTCGATTCTGGGGCCACACGAGGACGAGCAGAGCGGGCAATTTATCCGCGCCTATTTGCCGGAAGCCCTGAGCGTTCAGGTACTGAGCCGTGACAGCGGTGAGCCGATCGGCAGCCTGGAGGCCACCCAGGTGCCCGGCTTGTTTATCGGGCAGTTCGGCACGCGCCAGGCGTACTTGCTGAAGATCCAGTGGGCCGGCGGTGAGCAGATCACCGAAGACCCTTACAGCTTCAGCCAATTACTCCTCGGGGAAATGGACCTGTACCTGTTTGCCGAAGGCAATCATCGTGACTTGAGCAGTTGCCTGGGCGCCCAAGTGACCACCGTGGATGGCGTGCAGGGCGTGCGTTTTGCCGTGTGGGCACCGAATGCCCGACGGGTTTCGGTGGTGGGCGACTTCAATATCTGGGACGGTCGTCGCCATCCGATGCGCCTGCGCCATCCGTCCGGAGTGTGGGAGATCTTTATTCCACGTTTGCAACCGGGCGCGGCGTATAAATACGAAATACTCGGTGCCCACGGGATTCTGCCGCTCAAGGCCGACCCCATGGCCCTGGCCACCCAACTGCCGCCGGACACTGCGTCCAAAGTCGCCGCACCCTTGCAGGTGGACTGGCAGGACCATGCGTGGATGCAGTCGCGCAGCGAGCGACAGAAGGCCAGTGCGCCGTTGTCGATCTACGAACTGCACGTGGGCTCCTGGCAATGCGAATTGGACGAGGTGGGCGAAGTGGCCCGCCAATATGGCTGGCGTGAGCTGGCAGAGCGGCTGATTCCCTATGTGCAGCAATTGGGTTTCACCCATATCGAGTTGATGCCGATCATGGAGCACCCGTTCGGTGGCTCCTGGGGGTATCAGGCGTTGTCGCAGTTCGCGCCCAGCGCTCGATTCGGCTCGCCGGAAGATTTCGGCTATTTCGTCAACGCTCTGCACCAGGCCGACATCGGGGTGATCCTCGACTGGGTGCCGGCGCATTTTCCCACCGATACCCACGGCCTGGCACAGTTCGATGGTACGGCGTTGTACGAATACGCCAATCCACTGGAAGGCTTTCACCAGGATTGGGACACCCTGATCTACAACCTGGGCCGCACTGAAGTACATGGTTTTATGCTGGCTTCGGCACTGCACTGGCTCAAGCACTTCCATGTCGATGGCCTGCGGGTGGATGCGGTGGCGTCGATGCTGTACCGCGACTATTCGCGCAAGGCCGGTGAATGGGTGCCCAATCGCCACGGCGGTCGGGAGAACCTGGAAGCCATCGACTTCCTGCGTCACTTGAATGACGTGGTGGCCCTTGAGGCACCAGGTGCGCTGGTGATCGCCGAGGAATCCACCGCCTGGCCCGGCGTCAGCCAGCCGACCCAGCAGGGCGGCCTGGGTTTCAGCTACAAATGGAACATGGGCTGGATGCACGACTCGCTGCATTACATCCAGCAAGACCCGGTGTACCGCGCCCATCATCACAATGAGCTGAGTTTCGGCCTGGTGTATGCCTGGTCCGAGCGCTTTATCCTGCCGATTTCCCACGATGAAGTGGTGCACGGCAAACACTCGTTGATCGACAAGATGCCCGGCGATCGCTGGCAGAAGTTCGCCAACCTGCGGGCCTACCTGAGCTTCATGTGGATGCATCCGGGCAAGAAGCTGTTGTTCATGGGCTGCGAATTCGGTCAATGGCGCGAATGGAACCACGACCAGCAACTGGACTGGTACCTGCTGCAATACGCGGAACACAAGGGTGTACAAAAGCTGGTGGGCGACTTGAACCGCCTGTACCGCGAGGAGCCGGCGCTGCACGAACAGGATGATGCGCCCCAGGGTTTCCAATGGCTGATTGGCGATGACGCCATTAACAGCGTCTACGCCTGGCTGCGCTGGAGCAAGGACGGCAAGCCGGTGCTGGTGGTGGCCAACTTCACCCCGGTGCCGCGTGAGGCGTACGCCGTCGGCGTACCGTTTGCCGGGCGCTGGAGCGAGGTGATCAACAGTGACGCCGACACCTACGCCGGCTCCAATTATGGCAATGGGGGAGAGGTGTTTACCCAGGCAGAACCTCACCATGGGCAACCGGTGTCGTTGTCGTTGAACCTGCCGCCGCTGGGCGTGTTGATTCTGCGGCCGCAAGGGCATTGAGGGCTCTGCCATGGGGGATACGGTTGTCCCGACTGCTGGCATGATGCCACAATGCTGGCTTTGTCATGGCAGTCGAATCAGGCGGATTTCATGAGCAACCTTGGGCATGGGCTGGACCCGGATTGCGTGATCGAAGAGCAGGTGCGAACCGATCGTTTGCACCAGCTGTTTCGCCAGTCGTTCGCTGCGGTTTTCGGCAGTTACCTGGGCGCTGCCATGCTGTGCTGGCTGTGCTGGGACCGTTTCGACCACAAGGTCATGCTGGTCTGGCTGGTGCTGCTGGCAGGTTCGTCACTGTTGCGCCTGAAAATGTTCATGGACTGGTTTCGCTGCCCTGACGCCGAACGCACGCCTGCACGCTGGGAGCGGCGTTATTGGGTCACGCTGATGTTGTCGGCCGGGATCTGGGGCATTGGCGCATTGGTGGTCATGCCCCACGACGACCGCGTGTCACAGGTGCTGGTGATGCTGTTCACCGTGGGCATGTCGGTCAGTGCGGTCTCGTGTTACTCGGCCTACCGTTACATGACGCTGGGCTCCATGGCCCTGGTGCTGCTGCCGTGTACGTTGTGGCTGCTGTTTCAGCCGGCACCGATGCAAGTGGGCGTAGCGATTGCGGTGCTGGTGTTTTCCACCTTCGTGGTCAGCGCCACGCGTAAATTGTCCGATGCCCTGGAAAAAGCCTTTCGCCTCACCCGGCAAATGGAGCGCGCCCATAACATCTCCACGCGTGCCGCCCTGACTGACGAACTGACTGGGTTGATGAACCGCCGTGCGTTCTTTGAACATGCCCAATTGCTGTATGCGCAATGCCGTCATAACCAGCAGCCGCTGTGTGCGTTGATGATGGACATGGACCACTTCAAGGACATCAACGACACCTATGGCCACCAGGCGGGCGATCAGGTGTTGCGGCAGATAGGCGGCGTGATCACGGCCTCGTTTCGCCAGACGGATGTGTATGGCCGCCTGGGCGGCGAAGAGTTTGCGGTGTTGCTGCCCAACACTTCGCTGGAGACCGCGCTGGATATCGCCGAGCAACTGGTCAAGGCGGTTTCCGACCTGGCCGCCGAACCGGTGCAGGGCCTGACCGCCAGCCTGGGTGTGGCCGTGGTGCGCAGCCTCGATCAAGACCTGCACAGCCTGATGAACACCGCCGACAAGGCGCTGTACCGCGCCAAGGCCATGGGGCGTAACCAGGTCGCTGTGGCGGAGTAGGGCTCAGTCCTTGCGCATCGATTTGGCCAGCGCCCACGCCACCTGGTCGGCGGAGTAGGGCTTGGCGATAAACTCGAACCCTTCGTAGCCATTTTCAGCCAGTTCCTCGCTGTAGCCGGACGTGAGTACCACTGGCAGGTCCGGCCGCCGCTGGCGCAGCTGTTTGGCCATGGCGACACCGGTCATGCCTGGCATCACCACATCCGAGAAAATCCCATCGAACGCCATGACGTCCGCACCGGCCAGCACCAGCGCCTGTTCGGCATCGGTGGCCCAGGTGGTGCGGTAGCCCAGGTCCTGAAGGATCTGGTTGGCGAAACGGCCGACTTCAAGGTTGTCCTCGACGATCAGGATATGACCCATGGCCATGTCCCGCAGCGGGCTGTGATCCTGGCCCGACGGTGTGTGCAGGGCCGCCGGTGCCTCCACCTCGGGCAGGTAAAGGGTAAACACCGTGCCTTGGCCCAGGGTGCTGGCCACGTCGATGTTGCCGCCGGACTGCTTGGCAAACCCGAACACTTGGGATAAACCCAGGCCGGTGCCTTTGCCCACCGGTTTGGTGGTAAAGAACGGCTCGAAAATATGCTCGAACGTCTCACACGAGATGCCCGCGCCTGTGTCCGCGAGGGACACGGTCACAAACGGCTGTTGCGCCGGCGCATCGCCTCGGATGCGTGGCAGCGCCGATACGTGGGCCACGCGCAGGGTGAGGGTGCCCTGGCCGTCCATGGCATCGCGTGCGTTGAGGGCAATGTTGATCAGCGCGGTTTCGAACTGACTCGCGTCGACACAGACATGACAAGGCTGCCCGGGCAGTTCGACCCGTACATGAATGCGCGAACCGGTGACGCTTTCGAGCATCTCGCCGATGTTGCGCACGCGCTCGCCCACGTCGAAGATTTCCGGGTTCAGCGGCTGGCGGCGGGCGAACGCGAGTAACTGGCTGGTGAGCTTGCTGGCCCGCTCGACCGTATCGGAGACGGCGCCCATGTAGCGCTGGCGGCGTTCTTCGGACAGCCCTGGCTGGCGCAGAAAATCCACCGATGAACGAATGATTGTGAGCAAGTTGTTGAAGTCGTGGGCCACGCCGCCGGTCAGTTGGCCGATGGCTTCCAGCTTTTGTGACTGGTGCAACGCGGCTTCGGCCTGGGTCAGTGCGAAGGTGCGTTCTTGCACCCGTTGCTCCAGGGTGGCGTTCAGTTCAGTGATGGCCGCCAGCCCCTCGCGCACGGCGGCGTCGGCACGCACGCGCTCGATATGCGCCCAGGAACGCTCGGTGACTTCACCCACCAGCGCCAGGTCATACGGCGACCAGGCACGCATGTCTTTGTCATGCACCGCCATCAGCGCCGTCAGGCGACCGTTCTTGATCAGCGGGAAACACACTGTCGCCGTGGCGCCCAGGGCCTGGTAGCGGGCGGATTCCTCGGGCGTGAACTCCAGGCGATTGTCGCGAATCACCAAGGGTTCGCCTGCGGTCAGTTGGCGAACCGCTCGCGCGCCGAACGACGCCAGGCGGTAGCGTCCGATAATGCTGGGCGAACCGGGGGCCGCCCAGTTGCCGCGAATAGTGAAACCGTCTTCATCGGCGTCCATGTCGGCATAGGCGCAATTGGACACCTGCAGGTGCTCGGCCAGCAGGCGCGTGGTGAGGGTCATGATGGCTTCGGCGTCGGTGGCACTGGCCACGGCATGGCCGATGGCGTCCAGCGCTGCAAGGCGGCGGGCAAGGTAGACGGTGGCGGTGGTTTCGGTGACGGTGTCGAGCATGCCCACGACTTTGCCTTGCGGGTCGCGGATCGGGCTATAGCAAAAGGTGAAATAGGCCTGCTCAGGGCCGCAACCTCGTTCGATCACCAAGGGATAGTTTTCGATGTAGGTGGCATGGCCTTGATAAGCAGCGTCGGCGATAGGGCGAATGTCGTCCCAGGCTTCCTGCCACACCTCACTGAACGGGCGCCCGAGGGCATAGGGCTTGTTGCCCAGGATCGGCACAAACGCGTCGTTGTAGAGTGTCGTCAGGGATGGCCCCCAGACGATGGCTTGGGGGAAACTTGAAGCAAAGCACAGCGCAACGGTGATCTTGAGCACATCAGGCCATTGCTCCAGCGGCCCAAGCGGGGTACTGGCCCAATCATGCAGGCGTACCTGTTCGGCCATGTCGCTGCTGCTTTGCAGCCAATTCATCATTGCGGGTGCACCTTGTTTGCCACGGACTGTCGGTGCCTGGAGGTCAGGCTAACAAGCAACAGACCGAAATCAGCGCTGCCAGTTCAGCGCGATTATCCAGGAGGTGGCAATTTGATGTCTCGTTAATTTGAATCGGCAAAAGCCCAGCACCCTGGGCCATTGCACATCTACTGCTGTGTGCCGAAATCCGAGGTCCAATAGATCCCTGCATCACTCTTCGGGTCCATCGCGTAAGCCGCACCCAGCTCCCGGAATTGCGGGTTCATCAAGTTGGCGCAATGGCCAGGGCTGGCGAGCCAACCGTCCAGCACTTTACGTGGCGTATCGAGGCCGGCGGCGATGTTTTCGCCGATGTTCTTTGCAATGTACCCAGCCAACTCGGCACGATCGCCCGGCGTGCGACCGTCATGGTCCAAGTGGTCGAAGAAGTTGCCGTTGGCCATGTTGCGCGTGTGACTGTTGGCGGCGCCGGCCAGGTCGTCGTTCCATGACAGCGGCGTGGTGGCGGCAAATGCCTGGGTGCCGCACTGGCGCGGTTGGGCGCGGGCGGCGTTGATCAGGTTGAGCAGTTGCTTGCCTTCGGTCTGCCAGTCGCCCAAGCCACTGGTCAGCAGCGGGCGGGCCAGCACGATGCGCCAGTCCTGGCCGCTGTTGCTCACACCGATATCGACGAATTGTGGGTCCAGCACCACCCGGCAAAAGCTTTCGCGCACGGCTTTCATCGCTGCCTGCGCATCCTTGGGCCCGGACAAACTGATGGCTTGCACGTTGACCATCGGGTACGCGGCCCGCGCCAGCGCCTGCTGCAAATCGCCGACATTGGTGGCCGGCAGCACCAGCCGTGTGTCGCTGGTCAGCGGCGGCAGCTCCTGGGAACCCTGGTCACCGCAGCGTTGCACCTGGCTGCGGTACTGGTTGATCTGTTGTACCAACTGACTTTCTTCATTCGCCATCGCGCTGGCGCAGAACACCGTAGTGGCGGCCAGCGTCGTAAGGCCCATCATCAATGACAGCACGCGCATGGACGTTACCCTTGAGCTTGAAAGTGCCCATGATGCGCGATCCGGGTGCATCCATGCACCCTTTGATCCGAACTTTTTGCCTCAGTTCTTGAAGGTCGAGTGTTTACGACCCTGGTCGCACAACGCGAACACCACCACCAACAAGGCTGAAATGGCGAGGATGATCACCACGCCATCGGTGGAGTGGGTGGCCGACGCCGCCACCATCGACAACGCACCCAACGGTGCCAGGCCGCCAGCGATAGCGGTGCCGATTTCGCGTCCGGTGCCGAAGCCCGAAGAGCGGGTCTGGGTGGGGAATTGGCGGCTCAGGAACGAACCCTGAGGGGCAAACATCATCGGCGCGAGGATGCCGGTGCCCACGCCGATGGCGAGGTAGATCATCAGGCTTTCACCGCTGTTGAGCAGGGCCAGGAACGGATAGGCGAACAGCAGCGACAACGCGCCGCCGAGCATCAACACGGTCTTGCTGCTCCACTTGTCGCACAGCCAGCCGAAGCAGGGCACGGCGACGATGGCGATCAGGCTGGCGATGGTCACCGACAAGGAGGTGACGTGCACATCCACCCCTTTGAACTGGGTCAGGTAGGCCAGGGAGAAGGTCTTGAAGATATAGCTCAGGGCGTTATAGCCAATGGCCACAAAGAACACCACGGCCAAGCCCTTCAAGTCGTTCTTGAACAAGGCTTTGAGCGGCGAGGCCTTGGCCTTGGCGGCTTCCTTGCTGAGCTCCTTGAACTGCGGGGTTTCCGGAATGCTGTTGCGCACCCACAGGCCGATCCCCACCAGCACGATGCTGCACACGAACGGAATGCGCCAGCCACCGGCCAGCAGGAACTCATTGCCGTTGATGGTGAGCAGGTACACGGTGAGCGACGACAACAGCAGGCCCAGGTTCAGGCCCAGCGCCGGCCACGCACCCTGGCTGCCGCGTTTGCCTTGGGAGGCATGCTCATAGGAAGTGACTGCCGCTCCGGACAACTCAGCGCCGGCGCCCAGGCCCTGGATGATGCGGATAAACACCAGCACGATCGGCGCCCAGATACCGATGGAGGCGTAGCTGGGAATCAGGCCGATGAGCGTGGTGCACACACCCATCAGGCAGAAGGTCAGCACCAGCACTTGCTTGCGCCCGAATTTGTCGCCCAGGTAGCCAAACAGAATGCCGCCGAATGGGCGGGCAATGAAACCGATGGCAAAGGTGGAGAAAGCCATCAGCGAGGCGGTCTTGGGGTCGCTGTTATCGAAGAAGATCTTCGAGAACACAATGGCCGCCATAGTGGCGTACAGATAAAAGTCGTACCACTCCAGCATCGAGCCAAAGATGGTCGCGGCGGCGACTTTGCGCAGGCGCTTGCGGGTTTGCTCGGGCGTTTCAGTGGTGGGGATGGAGACGGTTGCCGTCATGCTGTACTTCCTTCTGAGTCTTTATAGTTATTGTCAAATGGACGCGTAGTGCCGGGTGTTACTGGGGGTTGAACAGGCGGTCGGCGATCATCGCGCCGATGGGCATGGCCGAGGTGGCGGCCGGTGAGGGCGCGTTGCACACGTGGAGCATTCTTGAGGTCTGGGCGAACAGGAAGTCGTGCACCAGGCTGCCGTCGCGCATCACCGCCTGGGCGCGGATGCCGGCCTCGTAGGGCAGCAGGTCGTCGAGGGACAGCGATGGGCAGTATTTGCGGCACTGTTCCAGGTAGCCGGACTTGAACAACGAGTTCTTCATCTCGGTGGTGCCCGAGCCGAGGTTTTGCCAAATGGTTTTCCAGAAACCGGGGAAGCTGGCGTACTGCGCCACGTCGCGCCAGTTCACCGAGAACTTGCGGTAGTTTTCGCGGCCAAGGCCCAGTACGGCGTTCGGGCCGACGGTTACGCTGCCGTCGATCATGCGGGTCAGGTGTACGCCGAGGAACGGCAGCTCCGGATCGGGAATCGGGTAGATCAGGTGGTTGACGATGGTGTTTTTCGATGCGGGCAGGCGGAAGTACTCGCCGCGGAACGGGATGATCTGATGGTCGATCTTCACCCCGGCCAAGGTCGCCAGTCGATCCGACTGCAAACCGGCGCATACCACCAAGTGCCGAGCCAGCCAGGTTTCACCACGGGTGCTGACGGTCACTTTGTCGGTGTCTTCGTGAATGGCGGTGACGGTGCGTTCCAGGCAGATCTCGCCACCGCTGCGGCGGATCACCTGGGCCATGGTTTCGCAGACCTGGCGATAATCGACGATACCGGTGGCGTCGAGAAACAGTGCGCCCAGGCCGACGATGTTCGGTTCGCGCTGGCGCAACTGGTCGGCGTCCAGGCGTTCGACCCGCATGCCGTTGAGCTGGGCACGGGCATACAGCGCGTCCATCCGTTGCATTTCCAGGGGGCTTGAGGCCACCAGCATCTTGCCGCAGACCTCGAACTTGATGCCGTGCTCGGTGCAAAACTGCTTGGTGGCTTCGGCGCCGCGTTTGCACAGGTCGGCCTTGAGGCTGCCCGGCGTGTAGTAGATGCCAGCGTGGATCACGCCGCTGTTATGACCGGTCTGGTGCTTGGCCAGCACCGGCTCTTTTTCCAGGATCACCACCGACGCGCCTGGCTGGCGCTTGAGCAGCTCCATCGCGGTAGCCAGGCCGACAATGCCGCCACCGATAATGCAAAAGTCGTGAATCATTGCGTGAGATACCTACTCATTACACATTTTGGTCTGCTTATCAGGTTGTCAGACTAATGTTTTTTTTAAAAAAACGGCGTGTCCGCAGACACGCTACTTGAAGGATCAGTGGGTGGCGGGCAGCTCCAGGTTCAAGCGCCGGGCTGCAGCGCGCAAGTGCGCTTCGGCGCTGCCCGCGGCGCGTTGAGCGTCACCGTCGGCAATGGCCTGGTACAGCAATTGGTGTTCCTGGGTGGCATCGGCGGAGCCGGTCGCAAACCGCGATGCCGAATTTTCCCACGCCGTTTTGCGCGCGCTGGCCAGTTGGCTGCGCAGGAAGTCGTGGAACGCCACGAAGTAGTCGTTCTTGCTGGCGTCGGCAATGGCGCGATGGAATTCCACATCGGCAATGGCGGCGGCTTCGAAGTTGTTGCGGTTGTCCTGCATGGCCTGCAAGGCGCTTTTCATGCGTTGCAGGTCAGCCTCATCGCGGCGCTGGGCAGCGATCGAGGCGGCTTGGGTTTCAATCCACAGACGCACTTCAAACATCTGCGCCAGGTCGGGACGGCGGCCATCTTGTTGCGGAAAACGAAACACCGTGCCCGCTGGCGTCTGCGAAATGAACGAGCCGAGGCCCCGGCGCGCGGTGATCACGCCATCGGCCTTGAGCTGGGCGATGGCTTCGCGCACCACGGAACGGCTGACGTTGAGCTGCTCGGCCAACTGCTGTTCGGTCGGCATGCGTGACTCGGGCGGCAGTTGGCCAGAGTCGATTTCTGCGCGAATGGCGCTGACAACCCTTGCGACGAGCGAATCGGGGCGTTGGAGCTCAAGCATGGGATAGCCTTGTTGATCAGGTTGTCAGACAATAGTCGTTACGATTTTATCTTGTCAATATTTGTGTCGTATTGCGACCGCCAGCAGGATCAGGCCCAGCGCCACGGCGAAGGTCGTGTGCAGGCCGTAGGCGACAGATTGCGGGGTGGCGTGCGTGACGTCCGGCGTCGCCCAGGCGAATACCGCACCGAGGGCCGAAGCGCCGATAATCAGGCCCAGGTTGCGTGACAGATTCAACAGGCCGGAGACCGTGCCGCGGCGTGTCGTGGGCACATCGCTCATCACGGCGGTATTGTTGGCCGCCTGGAACAGGCTGTATCCGGTGGTCAGAATCATCAGCGCGGCCAGGTAGGCGACCAATCCGTTGGCGAATGACAACAGCAGGGCGCCACAGCACAACAGCCCCAGGCCGGCGAAGGTCATGCGCGGGCTGCCGAAGCGGTCGGTGAGACGGCCCGCCGGCACACCGGTGATGGCCGCTACACAGGGGCCGACGGCCATGGCCAGGCCCATCCAGGCTGCATCGAGCCCCATGCCACGGGACAAATAAAACGGTCCCACAACAAAGGTGGCCATAATCACGGCGGCAATCAACGCACTCATCGCCAAGCCGGCGCGCAAGGGCGCGTCCTCCCAGGCGGCCCGCCAGCCGAAACCGGTGGAACCTGCTGCGTCCACGCGATCAACCGGCAGATAACGGCAGGCGAGGGCAGCCGCCAGCAATCCCAGGGGCAGGCCGACCAGAAACAGCGCGCGCCAGCCCCACAGGCTGAGCAGCAAGCCGCCAACGCTCGGCCCCATGGCGGTGCCGACCGCCGACATCGTACCGAGCAAGCCCATGACACGGCCGGTGCGCTCTTTGCTGACGGTGTCGCCGACCAGCCCCAAGGTCATCGCCATCATGATCGCCGCGCCCAAGCCTTGCAGTACTCGAGCACCCACCAGCCACGGCAGGGACGGCGCAGCCGCGCACAACCCGCACGCCAGGGCAAACAGCAGCAGCCCGCTCAACAACAAGCGTCGGCGCCCGAGGCGATCACCGAGGCTGCCGGCACTGACAATCACCGTCGTGATCGCCAGCAAGTAGGCCAGTACCACCCACTGCACGGCATGAAAGGAGGTGTCGAACACTTGAGCCAGTGCGGGCAAGCCGACATTGGCGATGCTGGTGCCGAGCGAGGCGAGCAACATGGATAAAGACAGGCTCAACAGAGCGCCTCGGGCGGAGGTCTGCATGGGGAATTCCTTGAATGAAGGCGGCTGTCCCAAATCTACGGTGTCGACTACCATGGCGGAAGACGCACGACTTGCAGTTAATACGTGCATCAAACGCCTCATGAGGAGTGCCGATGCCCGATCTCAATCTGTTGATCACCCTGGATGTCTTGTTGAGCGAAGGCAGCGTTGCAGGCGCCGCCAAGCGTCTGGGCCTGAGCGCTTCGGCCATGAGCCGGGCACTCGCTCGTTTGCGCGAAACCACCGGAGACCCGCTGCTGGTGCGCGCCGGTCGCAGCCTGGTGCCCACGCCGCGTGCCCAGGCATTACGCGAACAGGTCGGGCGCCTGGTGCAGGACGCTCACTGCGTGCTGCGTCCCGCACAATCCCTGGACATGGGCTACGTTGAGCGCACTTTTACCCTGCGCACCAGCGAAGAGTTCGTCGAAAACTTCGGTCCGCCCCTGCTGGCC
>NZ_JBOICG010000567.1:0-8367 GCF_050739995.1 Pseudomonas sp.
GTGCATCACCCTGGGCCATGCGCACTTGGGCGAGTCGATACAGCACTTGCGGCTCACGAGGTGCCACACGCTGTGCACGTTCAAGGCTCGACGATGCGCCGTTCAAGTCGCCACCGGCCTGCTGTTGCTGGGCGGTGGTCAACAACGCCAGGACCGGACCGTCCAGTTGCTCGTCAGCCGACAGGCCGCCAGCATTCGACGTCGAAGGAATCCCGCTCGGGGTCGACGGCGGCATGTTGTAAGTGCCCTGGTTGATCGGTGCTGCCTGGATCGGCGTGGAATCAATTGGACCCGAAGTGCTCGGCCCAGGTCTCCACGGCTCGGCGCTGATCGGTGCCGACGTAGCAGCACCCGCGCCCGGCACCATAACCACCACACCCGAATCCTGCGGCATGGCTTGGGGCTTGGCTTGTGCAGGACGGTTAGTCACGGTCTGACGGAAGCCGCCAGTGGCCGAAATCCGGTCGTTGCTGGAAACAGTCGTGCTCGAATCCACCACGGGAATCGAGCCGCGCTGCACACTGGAGCAACCGTTGAGCAAAGCCAGAGCTGTAATAGCTGGAATCCACAACTTGTTCACTTGAAACCCTCTTTGCTTAATTCATCCAGCCCTTGACCCAATCCATCACCGATTCCGCGTCAGCAGGGGCACTGCCACCGCACGCGGCGCCGGGTGGTGGCTCGCTGCCGCGAATATACGGCATCTGTACCGCGCCCGGACAGTTGGCATCGGAACCTTGGCCGGTATGCGGATTAATCCACGCCTGCACGATGTTGTCCGGCTGCGGCATGTTCAGCGGCAGTGGGTCGGCCTTACGCATAAAGCTGGTCCAGACCTGCAATGCACCGGTGGCACCGGTGAACGGCGTCTTACCGTTGTCATCGCGACCCAGCCACACCACCGCCAGCACATCCTGACCGAACCCGGCGAACCAGCTGTCGCGCGAATCGTTACTGGTACCGGTCTTGCCCGCCAGCGTCAGGTTGGACGGCAATACGCTGTAGACCGAGCGCCCGGTACCTTCACGCATCACGCGCTGCATGGCGTTCTGGATCAGGTAGATGGAGCCCGCATCGAAGCGCTGCTGAATCTGAAACGGATAACGTTTGAGCGGTTCACCCTCGGCGGTCAGCACACTGCGGATGCCGCGCATCGGCGTATTGAAACCACCGTTGGCGAGCGTCTGGTACATCGTGGCCACTTCCATCGGGGTCATCGCACCGGCACCCAGCAGCATCGAAGGGAACGCCGGGAACTCACGACTAATACCCAGGCGCCCCAGGGTTTTCAGCACATTCGGCACACCCACTTCAAGCCCAAGGCGCGAGGTGGAAATGTTGTAGGAGTGCGCCAACCCCTGATACAGGAACACCGTACCGTGGGAGCGACGGTCGAAGTTCTGCGGGGTCCACACTTGGCCATCAGCACCTTTGACCGACAATGGGTCATCCGACAGCCAACTGGTCAGGGTGTATTTGCTCGGTTTTTCCAATGCTGTCAGGTAAACCGCAGGCTTGACCAGCGAGCCAATCGGCCGAACTGCGTCCAGCGCACGATTGAAACCGGCAAAACTGGCTTGGCGACTGCCGATCATGGCTTGGACTTCACCCGTTTCCGGGTTGGTCACGACCATGGCGGCTTCCACTTCATCAGAGCCCTTGCGGCCTGTCAGACGCTTGAAGGTGTCGTTGACGGACGCTTCGGCCTTCATCTGCAGAATCGGATCGAAACTGGTGAAGATCCGCAAGCCTTCTTCGGTCAAGTCTTCGTCGCGATAGTCTTCACGCAGTTGGCGCTTGACCAGGTCGATAAAGCCCGGGAAAGAGCTGTCGGCCAGCTTGCCGCGGGTTGTTACGCCCAGTGGCATTTTTTTCGCTGCGGCCACTTGTTCGGCAGTGGCGACACCCTGTTGCTCCAACACATCGAGCACCAGATTGCGGCGTTCAAGGGCGCGCTCCGGGTTGCGACGCGGGTTGTAATAGGACGGCCCCTTGACCATCCCCACCAGCAACGCGACTTGATGCAATTTCAACTCGGACAACGGTTGGCCAAAGAAGAACTGACTGGCCAGGCCAAACCCGTGCACCGCACGCTGCCCATCCTGACCGACGAATACTTCGTTCAGGTAGGCCTCAAGAATTTCCTGCTTGCTGTAATGCAGCTCCAGCAACATCGCCATCATGGCTTCGGTGAGCTTGCGGGTCAGGCTGCGCTCGTTGGTCAGGTAGAAGTTCTTGACCAATTGTTGCGTGAGCGTACTGCCACCCTGAGTCATCTTGCCGCCAGACGTGTTGACCCAGATGGCCCGGGCGATCGACTTCGGCGACACGCCCCAGTGGCTGTAGAAATCACGGTCTTCTACCGCAACCAGGGTTTCCAGCAGGTAAGGCGGCACCTGATCGAGCTTGATCAGGATGCGATCCTCAAGATTTTTCGGGTAAATACCGCCGATCAGGAGTGGTTCCAGGCGAACCACGGGCAACTTCGAGCCATTGAGCGACGAAAGCTCGGCGACATAGTCGCCGGAGAAACGCACGCGGACAGGCTGGGCTTTTTCCAGGCCCTCATAGAACTGGAAGCCACGGGTGTTCAGGTCGACGGTATTACCGCTGACAGCTGCCGCCCCCGGGCCGTTGCTCACAGGTTCGCGGCGATAGCCCAACGCGTCGAGCTCAGTGAGGAAGTCATCCTTGCTCAGCTTCTGGCCGGTGAACAATTCCAACGGGCGTGCGTACACCTTGGCCGGAATGGTCCAGCGCTTGCCGGAGAATTTCTCCTGGACCACAGCGTCGAGGTACACCGCGAAGCCGGCAAGTACCACAAGGCCTACCAGGCCGAGCTTGAGCGCCCAGCCCAACCAGGGACGCAGGCCACGGGAAGGAGGTTTTTTACGGGAACGGGGAGATCGGGTTCGAGTCATGGCGGCGGATTATACGCACTTTATTGATGATCAACATGAGCCGGACAGCGGTTTGCACGACCGGCCGTAGCCGCCATAATGCCCGCCATGATTTCCCCCAGACTTTGAAGGATCGCCCGTGAGCCAGTCCCTGATCGCAGCCCTGCAAAACCCGGCTTTATACCCTCACCCGGTTGAAGCGTTTCAAGTCATCGAGACCCATATTTCCTGGGTGATCCTGACCGGTCCTTATGCTTACAAACTGAAGAAACCGATGAATTTCGGTTTTCTGAACTTTACAAATCTGGACGATCGCGGCCACTTCTGTAAGGAAGAACTGCGCCTCAACCAGCGCCTGACCGAAGATCTGTATCTTGAGGTGTTGCCGATCACCGGCACTGCCGAAGCCCCGCAATTGGGCGGCGCAGGCCCGGTGATCGAGTACGCGCTGAAAATGCGCCAGTTCCCGCAAAGCCAGATGCTCAGCACCTTGCAGGCGAACGGCGAGCTGACCAGCGCGCACATCGATGAAATGGCCAAGCAAATCGCACACTTCCACCTCAGTGCACCGGAGGTTCCTCAAGGCCATGCTGCCGGCACCCCAGATGAGGTTATGGCGCCAGTACGCCAGAACTTCGAACAGATCCGCCCGTTCCTCAGCGACAAGGCCGACCTGATTCAACTGGAGGCACTGCAAGCCTGGGCCGAAAGCAGCTTTGAACGCCTCAAGCCGCTGCTGGCACAACGCAAGCGCGATGGCTTCACCCGCGAATGCCACGGTGACATCCATTTGGGTAATGCCACCTTGATCAATGGCAAGGTCGTGATCTTCGACTGCATCGAGTTCAACGAACCGTTTCGCTTCACCGACGTGTACGCCGACACTGGTTTCCTGGCCATGGACCTGGAAGACCGCGGTCTCAAATCCCTGGCTCGACGCTTCATCAGCCAATATCTGGAATTGACTGGCGATTATCAGGGTCTTGAAGTGCTGAACTTCTACAAAGCCTACCGCGCACTGGTGCGCGCCAAGGTTGCGCTGTTCAGCATGCCGAGCGAAGCCGACCCAGTGCAACGTGCTACCACCCTGCGTCAGTACCGTAATTACGCCAACCTGGCGGAGAGCTACAGCACCATTCCGTCGCGCTTCCTGGCGATTACCCATGGTGTTTCGGCAGTGGGTAAAAGCCACGTCGCCATGCGCCTGGTTGAAGCACTGGGTGCCGTGCGCCTGCGCTCGGATGTGGAACGCAAGCGCCTGTTTGGTGAGCAAAAGGTCGAGAACACGCCGCAGGCCGGCATTTATAGCCACGACGCCAGTGCTGCGACTTACACGCGCCTGAACGAAATTGCCAGCACCATTCTGCGCGCCGGCTTCCCAGTTGTGCTGGATGCCACATTCCTGAAACGCGAACAACGTGACGCAGCAGCCAAGATTGCCGAGGCCACGGGAGCGCCCTTCCTGATCCTGGATTGCAATGCACCGCAAGCCGTTATCGCCAGTTGGTTGGCACAACGTCAGGCAGATAAAAATGACCCGTCTGACGCGACACTTACCGTTATAGAAGAGCAGCAAGCCCACCGCGACTCGCTGACTGCCGAAGAGCAGCTCTTGAGCAAGCGTGTAGAAACCAACGAAAGCGGAACGCTCGACGCACTCGTGGCGCACATTCGCCAACGCCTGCCCGGCCTGTAAGAAATATTTCTTGGTCGTGTCACCGATCTACGGTGCACGGCCAAGCAATAGTGGCACTATAATGGCGTCATAATTCCAACAGGAGTCGCCATCATGAGTCATCCCAAACTTCTTGATACTCAGCTCTACGCCCTCCTGCATAAAGACGACATCCGCGGCTTCAACCAGGAACGTCCTAAAGATGGCGCCATCGACATGCGCGGTGGTGACTTCCGAGGGCTGGACCTGCGCGACCTGAATGCCACGGGCGTGGACTTCACCGACGCCTATTTCCGTTCCGCCGACCTGCGTGGCCTGGATTTGCGCGACTGCTCACTGGAAGGTGCCAGCCTGGCCCATGCGCAGATCTCCGGTACCTACTTTCCACCCGAGTTGACTGCTGACGAGATCCTGATGTCCGTCAACTTCGGCACCCGTCTTCGCTACCGCACCAAGTAGCACCGCTCTCCAAGCTCCGGCCCGGCCCGGCCCGGCCCGGCTTCAAATACGCTGGGCGGGCCTCGCCTGCTTGTCGCTAAAATATCTGCGTCACTCTTATAGCTTTTCAGCCGTTTCTGACCAAAGAACCACGCTTTTCCTACTGAGCGCTACACTCCTTTTCAGGCTTGCCTGGTCACGATACCCACCGCACCATTCGGCCGTCGCAAGGAGGCTTGATGAACGATGAGCTGCAACACCTGAAAAACCTTGGCAAGACGTCAGCGCAGTGGCTGCATGCGGTGGGCATCCACAGTGCTTCCGACTTGCGCCGCCTGGGGGCGGTTGATGCCTACCGAGCCGTGAGGACCCGCGGTTTCCGGGCATCAAAAGTACTGCTGTATGCGATTGAAGGGGCATTGATGGATGTGCATTGGAACGACATTCCAACGGAGCGCAAAGAAGCATTGAACCGTCAACTGGATGCAATTTCAGCGCGTCAGAAAAATTAGATTTTCTACAAAACCCAATGTTTACAGGCGTTCCAAACATTCGTTTGAGAAAACTCGGGAGGTTGTAAAAACAAACATTGACTCTCAAATGAGAATCGTTATGATTATCACAGCTGATCGCGAGATCAGCCGATAACTGAAAGACCCTTGGTTCGGACTCTCAGATTATCTCCTCATCAGGCTAATCACGGTTATTTGACCCGGCTCTTGCCGGGTCTTTTTTTACCTGTAATAAAGCTGCTCTCAGCGCGCAATAATCAACGGATGCCCGAGCTCGGGATGTGGCTGAACCAGTACATCCAGACCAAACACTTCCTTGAGCAACGCTGGTTGCAACACATTCGACGGTGTATCCAAGGCATGCGGGCGGCCGTTTTCCAGTAACAAAATACGATCGCAATAGCGGGCCGCCAGATTCAGATCATGCAGAATCACCAAGACTGCCGCCCCTCGGTCGGCAAAACGACGGATAGCCTGCAATGTCGTGTGTTGATGCAGCGGGTCCAGCATCGAAGTCGGCTCATCCAGCAGCAAGGTCTGCCCCGCTTCGCCCGGCCATAACTGCGCCAACACCCGCGCCAGGTGCACACGTTGGCGCTCGCCGCCGGACAAAGCCAAATAACTGCGACCACTCAAATGCCCGACATCCGCCGCCGCCAAGGCAGCCATGATGATTTCATCATCACGCACCCGCCCTGTTTGATGGGGCAAGCGGCCCATGCCGACGACCTCTTCGACGCGGAAAGCGAAGTCCAGGGTCGACGTCTGCGGCAACACCGCCAAGCGCTGGGCACGCTGCGAACCGCTCCAGTGCGCCAACGCCTGTTGATCCAGGCGGACGTCGCTTTGATCCGGATGCAGCTCCCCGCACAACGCACCGAGCAAGGTACTCTTGCCAGCGCCATTAGGCCCCAACACACCGAGCACTTCGCCCGGCAACAGGTCCAGCGTGATATCCGTCAATACAATCTTGCGACCGCGCCGTATCTGCAGCCCTTCCACTCGCAGCATCAGGCACGCCCCCGCAACAACAGATATAGAAAGAACGGTGCGCCAATGAACGCAGTCACAATACCGATCGGCAGCTCCGCCGGCGCCAGGGCCAGGCGCGCCACCAAGTCTGCAAACAGCAGCAGACTTGCGCCTGCCAACACAGACGCCGGCAACAGCACCCGATGATCCGGGCCCGCCAACAGCCGCACCAGATGCGGCACCACCAGCCCGACAAACCCGATCATCCCTGCTGCCGCCACCGCAGCGCCCACCCCCAACGCCGTACAGAACACCAGCTCGCGCTTGAGCCCTTCGACATCGATCCCCAGGTGATTGGCCTCGGACTCCCCCAATAACAGGGCATTCAACGCCTTGGCCCGACGTGGCAGCCAAAGTGCCACACCCGCACTCACCAACAGCAACGGCCATAGCCGCGAGTAGCTGGCGCCATTGAGACTGCCCAGATTCCAGAAGGTGAGTGTGCGCAACGTGGCATCGTCCGCCAAATAGGTAAACAGGCCCACTGCAGAGCTCGCAAGCGCCGTGAGCGCGATGCCGGCCAGTAACATCGTCGCGACATTGGTCTGGCCATTGCGACGCCCCAATCGATACACCAGCGCGGTAACACCCAAGCCACCAAGAAACGCACACAGTGACAATAAATAAGGCCCGAAAGCTTCCGGCAACCCGCCAAAAAACGCACCACCGACAATCGCGATCGCCGCACCCAATGCGGCGCCACTAGACACCCCAACCAACCCGGGATCAGCCAACGGGTTGCGAAACAAACCCTGCATCGCCACACCCGACAACGCCAGCACACCGCCCACCGCCAAGCCCAGTAACGTGCGCGGCAGGCGGATTTGTCCCAGGATCAACTCAGCCTGCTCGAGGCCCTGCGCCTCAATCGGCACGCCCATCAGACGCAACGCGGCCCTGAGCGTATCCAACAACGGCAGACTGACAGGCCCCAGCGCCAACGAAAGCCAGATCGCCAATACACACAACAGCGACAACCCGACAAACAGCGTCTTCGGTTTTACCAATGTGGTCATGGGGCAGGCTTGGCTTGGGATGGATAGAACCCGGCAGACAGCATAGCCAGGCTATGCGGCAAACGAGGCCCAAGGCCACCGACCAGCAGGGTCGGGTCCACTTCAAACACCCGTCCAGCCTTGGCTGCGGGAGTGGAGGCCAGGATCGGGTTCTCTTTGAACAGTGCCGCACGCGCCGCATCACCGGTCAAAGCACGATCGGCAAACACCAGCACGTCAGGGCTCAGGCCCGCGAGCGACTCGACCGAAAACGGCTTGTAGCCAGTATGGGTTGCCAGGTTGTGGCCGCCCGCCTGCTGTAACAGCCAATCGGCGGCGGTGTCTTTACCCGCAATCAGCGGCTTGCCGCCTGCGTGGCCCAGCAACAACAGCACACCCGGTGCCTTTTGCGTGGCCTGCGCTTTGGCGACCCAACGCTTCTGCTGCTCAAGAGCCTGTTCATACCCAGTAAACAATTCGTTGGCCTTGGCCTCGCTGCCAAGCAATTTGCCCAGGTGTTGCAGGTTGCCTTTCAAGGTGGGCAAATCCGGCTGGGCCGAGAACATCTCCACCTGCACACCGGCGCCACGAATTTGCGCCAGCACGGGCGGCGGCCCCATTTCCTCGGTACCGACGAGGATTTGCGGGCGCAGGCTGAGGATGCCTTCAGCCGACAACTGCCGCTGATAACCTATGCTCGGTAGCGCCTTGAGCGACTCAGGATGCTGGCTAGTGGTATCGACCCCCACCAGCTTCGACTCAGCGCCCAAGACCGTCACCCATTCCGACAACGCCCCACCGGCACTGACCCAGCG
>NZ_JBOICG010000568.1:0-5310 GCF_050739995.1 Pseudomonas sp.
TTGCAACTCATGGCACCGAGGGTTTCCACGTTATGCGTCAACAACAGGGTTTTTACGCCCATGCGTGCTGACGCCAGTGCTGCCTCGGTACCGGCATGACCGCCGCCGATGACGATCACTTCAAAACGGGAAGGGAAATCCACCACGCACCTCGTGCCTGCTTATGTAGGTAATCAGGAATTGTTTGTTGAAAGAGTTTTAGAGCTATGGCGGCAAGTATAGGGACTTAGCCCTTCCTAAAGAACCCTTTGCACAAAATTTAACCAGCTGTGGATGAATCACAGACAATAGAAATTAAAAGAGAGAAATTTATTAAATCTTTGTTTTTATGTTTATTTCTACTGAGCAACCTTTCTGTGGATAACGTTCTGTAAGCCTTTAATTACATTGTGTACAGCGATTCAAAACCCTGTGGTCATGTGCCAATGAGGCCCTTGGATAAGTGCTTTAAGCCTGTGGATTAAACAGGTGCTTATCCACAGATGGGTTTTTACTCAGGTTTCAGGCCCTGTTATCAACTGGGCACAGCTGCGGTTATTCACAGGGCTTAATCCACAGAAATTCGTGAATCCAGCCAAATTGCGACCACGCGAAAGCCTCCAATGTCTTGGTGATCTCTCAGTCAGTGGGTTGAATCAGGAAGAACAGACAGGCACTGATGGCCTGTCTGTGAACAACGGGAGTCTATTTACCGATACAGAAGCTGGAAAAGATCCGGCCCAGCAGGTCATCGGAGCTGAATGCACCCGTGATTTCACCTAAAAGCTGCTGTGCCTGTCTCAAGTCTTCGGCCAACAATTCTCCTGCGCCCGCCAAGGTCAATTGGGCCCGGCCGTGCTCCAGTGCCGTGCTGGCGTGCCGCAGCGCCTCTAAGTGCCTGCGACGTGCGCTGAAGCTGCTCTCCGAAGTCTGCTCATAGCCCATACAAGCCTTGAGATGGTCCCTTAGCAACTCCAGCCCCTCGCCAGCCGACTTTGCACTCAGGCTGATAGTGACGTGGCCATCCTCACAGGTTTCTACGGCAATGGCTTCGCCCGTCAGGTCGGCCTTGTTGCGAATCAAGGTCACTTTGGCCGGGTTCGGCCGCTGCTCGAGAAACTCTGGCCATAAGGCAAAAGGGTCCGCCGCTTCGGGTGCGGTTGCATCCACCACCAACAACACACGGTCTGCCTCGCCGATGGCTTTAAGCGCGCGTTCCACACCGATTTTTTCAACCTGGTCATCGGTATCACGCAGGCCGGCAGTGTCGACCACATGCAACGGCATGCCATCGATGTGGATATGTTCGCGCAAGATATCCCGGGTGGTGCCGGCAATCTCGGTCACGATCGCGGCTTCACGGCCAGCCAGTGCGTTCAGCAGGCTGGATTTGCCCGCATTGGGCCTCCCAGCAATCACGACCGTCATACCGTCGCGCAATAGTGCTCCCTGCCCTGCCTCATGTAGCACGGTGGATAACTCGTCACGGACTTTATCGAGCATTGCCAAGACGTGGCCATCGGCGAGAAAGTCGATTTCCTCTTCTGGAAAATCAATCGCGGCCTCAACGTAGATGCGCAGGCTGATCAGTTGCTCGGTCAGGTTATGCACACGCAGGGAAAATGCACCTTGGAGCGAGCGCAATGCATTACGCGCAGCCTGTGCGGAACTCGCCTCGATCAAGTCGGCTATAGCTTCCGCCTGGGCAAGGTCGAGCTTGTCATTGAGGAATGCCCGCTCACTGAACTCCCCTGGTCGCGCCAGTCGGCAACCCAATTGCAGGCAGCGCTGCAGCAACATATCCAGTACGACCGGACCACCATGGCCCTGCAATTCCAGGACATCTTCACCGGTAAAGGAATTCGGCCCCGGAAAGTAGATGGCCAGGCCTTCATCCAACACGCTTTTGTCAGCGTCCAGGAACTGGCCGTAATGGGCATAGCGCGGTTTCAACTCACGACCGCTGATGGCCCGCGCCGCTACGCCCGCAAGCGGCCCGGAAATTCGAACGATACCGACACCGCCGCGACCTTGAGCGGTAGCGACAGCAGCGATGGTTTCACGAGGAGCGCTCATCAGCAGGTTCCAGAACAAAAGTGACGGAAAGCAAAACGCCCCACTAGGGGGCGTCTTGAGTGGTTATCCACAGAGTAAGTTACGCCGCAGCTTTTTTGGTAGCCGCTTCGATTTTACGAGTGATGTACCACTGTTGGGAGATCGACAACACGTTGTTGACTACCCAGTACAGAACCAGACCAGCCGGGAACCACAGGAAGAAGAAGGTGAAGATGATTGGCATCATTTTCATTACCTTGGCCTGCATCGGGTCCGGTGGAGTCGGGTTCAGACGCTGCTGGATAAACATGGTCGCGCCCATGATGATCGGCAGGATAAAGAACGGGTCTTTGATCGACAGGTCAGTTATCCACAGCATGAATGGAGCCTGGCGCATTTCCACGCTTTCCAGGAGTACCCAGTACAGCGACAGGAACACCGGCATCTGCACGAGAATCGGCAAGCATCCACCCAGTGGGTTGATCTTCTCTTTCTTGTACAGCTCCATCATGGCTTGCGACATTTTCTGCCGGTCATCGCCATGTTGTTCTTTCAACGCGGCCAGTTTCGGTGCAACGGCACGCATACGCGCCATCGACTTGTAGCTGGCTGCCGACAGAGGGAAGAAGATCCCTTTGATCAGCATGGTCAAGAAGATGATCGAGAAGCCCCAGTTACCGACGATGCTGTGGATATGTTGCAGCAGCCAGAAGATCGGCTGGGCAATGAACCACAGAATGCCGTAGTCCACAGTCAGTTCCAGACCTGGGGACAACTCTTTCAACACGGCTTGGCTTTTCGGGCCGGCGTACAGAGTGGCACTGGTTTCAGCCTTGGCGCCTGGCGCAACGGTCAACGCTGGGCCAGTGAAACCAATGATGTAGTTGCCTTGGTTGTCTTTGCGGGTTTGAACCAGGTTGGCTTCACCTTTGTTCGGGATCCAAGCGGTCACGAAGTAGTGTTGCAACCAGGCAACCCAGCCGCCCTGGACGGTTTCTTTAAGCGCGCCCTTGTCGATATCTTTCATCGACACTTTTTTGTACGGCTCGCTACTTGTCCACAGGGCAGCGCCCAGGTAAGTCGCGGTGCCGGTGGCGGTGCTGGAAGAAGGATCGGCGCTGTTGTCACGCTTGAGCTGGGCAAACAGGTTGCCGGTCCATGCTTTGTCGCTTTCGTTGTCGATCAGGTAAGTGACCTTCAAGTCGTACAAACCACGGGTGAAGCTGAAACGCTTGATGTAATTGACGCCGTCGAGGCTGAATTTCAGGTCGACGTTCAACTGGTTCTGGCCATCAGCCAGTTGATAAGTCTTCTGTTCAGTCGAATAAACCGGACGACCGGTAGCACGTGCATCCGGACCATTGGTACCAGTCAGGCCACTTTGTGCCAGATAAATGCGCTCGCCACCGTTATCGAACAGTTGAAACGGAACATCCGGGTGGTCTTGGCGACGTGGATACAGCGGCAGTTTCAACTGCGCGATATCACCGCCTTGTGGGTCGATAGCCAGGTCGAGCACATCCGTTTTTACGTGGATGAGGTCTTTATTGGTGACAACCGGCGTTTCCACAGGGGCGCTGGTATCGGCATTCGCGCTGGGTACATCGGCACTGGCGGAAGCATTGTTACCCAGCGGGGTGTCCGGAATAGCCGGCGCAGCCTGGTTGGTAGCAACATTCTGAGTCGGCAGGGCAGCCTGGCCATAGTCTTGGTTCCACTTAAGAACCATAACGTAGGACACGATTGCCAGGGCGACGATCAGGATCGTGCGTTTAATATCCATGATTACTCGGCCATCGAAGAAGAACGGGAGGTAGGGATAGGTGGAACCGGGTCATAACCACCGGGATTCCACGGATGACAGCGACCTAAACGACGAAAGGTCAGCCAGCCACCGCGCAGAAGACCATGATTTTCTATGGCCTCTAACGCGTAGCAGGAACAACTGGGGTAGAAACGACAGTGGTTGGCCATCAGAGGACTAATGGCATAGCGATAAAACTGGATCGGAACGAGGGCCAGTTTACGCATGGGTGCTGTCTACCCCTACAGTTTCGGTGCTGACTGCTGGTGTTGGCTTGTTGGTACGCGCCAGACGTTTCCAGAGCTTGCCGAAATGCTGAATCAATTCGGGGTTTTCTACGTCCCCCAAGCCTTTGCGCGCGACGATAACAATATCCCAACCAACCAGAGTGTCCTGGTGGAGGCGAAACGATTCGCGCATCAGACGCTTGAGGCGATTGCGCTCAACGGAGAGCTTTACGCTCTTCTTGCCGATCACCAAGCCGAGGCGGGGGTGATCCAGATCGTTGTTACGCGCAAGGAGCAGGAGATTTTTCCCCGGAACCTTGCCGGTGGGGGAGTCAAAGACTGCCTTGAAATGCCGGGGTGTTAGCAGACGCTTTTCCCGACTGAAGTCCTGACTCACCACCAGTACCGGATTATCAAACTGCCAGACGCGCACGACCTTTGGCGCGGCGACGCGACAGGACAGCACGGCCGTTCTTGGTAGCCATGCGAGCACGGAAACCGTGAGTGCGGGCGCGTTTGATGGTGCTTGGTTGGAAAGTACGTTTCATGGCGTTGTTACCTGGTTCGTCCACAACGGGCCGGAATGGCCCCCGTTTTAAGAGACCGGCGATTCTAGAGAAAGCAAGCCTCTAGGTCAATTTCCAACCAGCTTTTCCTTTATTTAGATCTCTACAGGTCAAAGGGTGCTTTTCTCCCGATCGGGCTTCCACCTCGAGTGGCATAGATATAAAAATAAAGAAGGAAGGTATTTAAAGCTTTTCTGTAAAGCTTATAAAAGCTAGGTAGCGGTTCATCTGTGGATAACTACGTTTAGCCCAGGTTCTGCCTGATGTACAGAGAATGACAACTACGGGGGAAAACGGTGCTCTCCCTGTGCTGCACTGTCGGATAAGCTGTGTGTGGAATGGGTTGTTATCCACAGGCCAGTTACCCACAGACTTTCGCCCCCACTTGTACAATGAGCTTAAGTGCGTTTATCCACAGAGCTTATGCACAGACCATTGGTCTACTTTTTCGCGGTTAACGCATTGATTTTGGGTGCCCTGTGGGCAACCTACATGTGGATAAGTGAGCGACTGGCCGCTACAATGGCGGCTGTTTTTGCCTCACCGGCTTTCAACTTAGGGGATATCCGTGTCAGTGGAACTTTGGCAGCAGTGCGTGGAGCTTTTGCGCGATGAGCTGCCTGCCCAGCAATTCAACACCTGGATCCGTCCGCTACAGGTCGAAGCCGAAGGCGACGAG